>DATGFB010000140.1:0-2655 GCA_035309605.1 Jatrophihabitantaceae bacterium | reverse complement strand
CGACCGCGCGCAGTGGATCGTCAGCCACTTCATCACCGCGATCGCACTCGGCGTCGTGTTCCTCATGGCGACCAAGCCGAACGGCTGGCAATCGGTGCTGATCGTCGCGCTCGCCGGCGCGATCGGCGTGACGGTCGGTGCGTACGGGCTCGGCGCGCTCGCTAGCTTGCGGCAGCCGCAGCCGGCGCCTGCGGTAGAAGCCGCAACGCCGTAGACGAGAAGTGCGAGTGCACCCGGTCGTCGACCGGGTCGTTCGCCGGGTCGTCGTGCACGAGGATGTGGTTGTACAGCGTGTCGCGCTGCGCCGGGATGCGCCCGGCGCCGCGGATCAGCTCGATCAGCTCGGTGCGGTTGCTGCGGTGCTTCGCGCCTGCCGATGAGACGACGTTCTCTTCGAGCATCACGCTGCCGAGGTCGTCGGCGCCGTAATGCAGCGTGAGCTGGCCGATGTCCTTGCCAGTGGTGAGCCACGAGCCCTGCAGGTGATTCACGTTGTCGAAGAACAACCGCGCGACGGCGATCATGCGCAGGTACTCGAGGCTGGTCGCCTGCGTGCGTCCCTTGAGGTGGTTGTTCTCGGGCTGGTAGGTCCACGGGATGAAGCTGCGGAAGCCGCCGGTGCGGTCCTGCACGTCGCGGATCATGCGCAGGTGCTCGATGCGTTCGGCGTTCGTCTCGCCCGTGCCCATCATGAACGTCGCAGTCGACTCGACGCCGAGATTGTGCGCGGTCTCCATGACCGACAGCCAGGTCTCGCCGTCCTCTTTCAGCGGGGCGATCGCCGTGCGCGGCCGCTTGACGAGGATCTCGGCGCCGGCGCCGGCGAACGAGTCGAGGCCGGCCGCGTGCAGCCGCGCGATCACCGTCGCGAAATCGAGGTCGGACGTGCGGCTGATGTGCACGACTTCGGACGCGCCGAGACTGTGCAGTGTCAACTGCGGGAACTGTTGCTTGATCGCGCGGAACGTCGACTCGTACCACTCGATGCCGAGTTCGGGCGAGTGCCCGCCCTGCAGCATGATCTGCGTGGCGCCGAGATCGACCGCCTCGGCGCAGCGGCGCAGGATCTCGTCGAGCCCGTGCGTCCACCCCTCGGCGTGACCCGGTGCGCGGTAGAACGCGCAGAACTTGCACGCCGTGACGCACACGTTGGTGTAGTTGATGTTGCGATCGATGATGTAGGTCGCGATGTTGTCGGGGTACCGCCGGCGGCGCACCGCGTCGGCAGCCTGGCCCAACGCGTGCAGCGGCGCGTCGGTGTACAGCAGAAGCGCCTCGTCCGGCGTGATGCGGCCACCGTCGGCGGCGTGGTCGAGCAGCTGCTGCATCGTCCGCGTCATGCCCCCGAGCCTACTGTTCCGACTTCGGCGGCAGAATCGCTGCCATGACGGTTCTGAACGACGCGGCGCGGACGGCTCTGACGAGCGGAAGGGTCGCGCATCTGGTCACGCTCGGCGTCGACGGCAGCCCGCAGATCAGCGCGGTGTGGATCGGCCTGGACGGCACCGACATCGTCAGCGGCCACCTCGCCGATCGGCAGAAGCTGCGCAACGTCCGCCGCGATCCGCGAGTGGCGCTGTCGCTGGAAACCGGCGTCGTCAACGAGCACGGGCTGATGGAGTACATCGTCGTCCGCGGGACGGGGCGCGTCGTCGAGGGTGACGCGGCGGGTTTGCTGCAGCGGCTCGCGCACGTCTACCTCGGCCCTGATGTCGTGTTCCCACCGGGCGACAATCACCCGCCCGGTCTGATCCTGCGCATCACGCCGGAGCGGATCGGCGGCGTCGGGCCGTGGACGGCGGCTTGACCGCGCACGCTCTAGTGTCACCGGCATGAGCCTGCCTCCGCCGTCCTCCGAAACCGCGGCTGTCGTCACCGGTGCGTCCAGCGGCATCGGTACCGAGATCGCGCGTGAGCTGGCCCGTCGCGGTCACCAGGTCGTGCTCGTCGCACGGTCGGCCGGCAAGCTCGACCAACTCGCGGCCGAGCTCACCGCATCCGGCGCTCGTGCGTATCCGCTCGTCGCCGATCTCGAAGACCGCGCCGCGCGTGCGCGCCTGCTCGACGACGTGTCGGCGCTCGGCCTCACGCCGGACGTCCTCGTCAACAACGCGGGGTTCTCGACGCTCGGGGCCGTCGCGGCGTCCGACCCGCAGGGCGAGATCAGCATGCTCGAGCTCGACGTGGTGGCCGTCGCCGACCTGTGCAGCCGCTTCCTGCCGGGCATGGTGTCGCGGGGTCGCGGCGCGGTGCTGAACGTCGCGTCGACTGCGGCGTTCCAGCCGCTGCCCGGACAGGCCGGCTACGGCGCTTCGAAGGCGTTCGTCTTGTCGTACACGCAGAGCCTCGCCGGCGAGTTGCGCGGTACGGGCGTCACTGCCACGGTGCTGTGTCCCGGCCCGGTGGAGACCGGCTTCGGTGAGCGCGCGGGTTTCACCAAGGACGAGGAGCACGTGCTGCCGAAGATCTTGTGGGAGAGCGCGGCAGCCGTCGCGAAGGCGGGTGTCGACGCGATGGCGCACGGTCGCATGGTCGCGATCCCGGGTGTCGCGAACCGCGCGGCGGCCGCGTTGGCGCAGGTCGCGCCGCGCAGCCTGCTCGTCCCGCTGCTCGCCCGGCAACACCCCGGCCTCAAACGCCCCTGACTCCCCGGTC
>DATGFB010000139.1:0-2465 GCA_035309605.1 Jatrophihabitantaceae bacterium | reverse complement strand
CGGCCGAACTCGAGGTCGGGTCGGCCGAACTCGACGTGGGGTCGGCCGAACTCGAGGTCGGGTCGGCCGAACTCGACGTGGGGTCGGCTGAACTCGAGGTCGGGTCGGTGCTGGTCGGCGCGCTGCTGGTTGCCGAGGAGTTGCCACCGTTGTCCGGCGAGGTGCTCTCGACCGGCGGCGAGGTCGGCGCCGACGAGGACGACGACGGCGAACTGTCCGGCAGCTCGCAGTTGTTGGCCCAGATCGCCTGACCCTCCGCGCTCCAGTTCAGCCCCGCGTAGTCGAGCTGGTTCGTGCCGTCGGAGTACGAGAACGGCGGAATGATGTCACCCCAGTCGGCCTGATGCTGGCCGAGCGACGGGTCGAAGATCGGCCCGGTGTGGCTGGAGTGGCCGTGCGGGCCGAAGATCTGCTTTTGGATCGCACTGCCGGACACCGTGATCGCGTTGTACGGGTGTTGGCTCGAGGCCGTTCCGTGACACAGCGTGACGCTGGTGGTGGTTGCCGCCGAAGCGCTGCTGGTCATGGTCGACAGCACCATTGCGGCGCCGGTGGCGATCGTCGCACCCGCAATGGTGAGTGCGAGACCGCTACGTCGAACCCCGCGTCGTGTTGCCTTGGTCATGTAAAACCCTCCCTGAAGAATGGAAAAGGGTTCGACCGCCCTACGGCGGTCGAACCCCTGCGAGATCCATCATCAGTCACCGAACGGGCGTTGGAACGCAATATCGGCCAAGTGCAGACTGGCGTACTGCGACTGAGGACAAAGGACCTGGGCGGGCTCAGTACTTACGACCTGAGCGGCTCAGTACATGCCGCGCAATACGGACGTTCCGCTGTAGACGTACGTGGCGGCATCCACCTGCTGCACGCTGACTTCGATGTCGCGATAGCTCTGCAGCAGATTCCTCGGCACCGTCAGTTGAGTGGTGCCGTCGGTGTCGATCCAGCCGATGGGTTGCATGCGCGTTCGCGTGTCGTCGGTCAGCCACACCTCGTAACGGTGTGTCGCGTCGAGTGCGGGTAACGCTGTGGCGTCGATGCTCATCCGTCCGTTCGTGTCCAAGGTGGCCTTCGCGGCGACCTTGCCCGCGCCGAACGGCGCGAGCGCGACATTGTGTGCACCCGAACCCGATCCTGCACCGAGCTCGACGAGCGCGACCGCGCCGGCGCCGAGCAGCACACCCGCTGCGACCGCGGCCGCCGCAAACACTCGTACCCGTGAGCGACGCGGCGGGCGGGCCGCAACCTCCTCGCGCACCTGGTCGAACACAGTGCCGAGATCGGGCAACGGCGGGTTCGCACCGCCTGGCGACGCGGACGAGGGTGTGACGAGGTCGGCCGCGAACCGGTGCGCGGACGTCAGCGCCGCGTGCGCGGTTACCGCAGCGACGAGCTCTTGCCGGCAATCGTCGCACCCGCGCAGATGATCGGCCGCCGCTTGCACGGCATCGCGCGGCGCGTCGCCGGTGAGCAGCAGCGGCAGATCCTCGGCGACGTGCGGTGACGGTGCGCTCATCGCGACTCCCGGAAGTTCTCGAGCAGTCCGGCGAGGCGCTGCAGTCCGCGGGACGTGCGAGTCTTGACCGTACCCAAGGGAACGTCCAGAGCGGTGGCGATTTCGCTCTGCGTACAGCCGTCGAAGTACGCCATCACGATCACCTCGCGCTGCGGAGCGGGCAACCTGCTCAGCGCGTCGCGCACCTCGTCCGCCCACGCCATCCGCTCGGCCACGTCGCGCCCGTCCTCGCCGCTGATGTCACGCAGTGCGTCCAACGGCACGACGACATCGCGTCGCTTGCGCAGATGATCGATGGCGCGTTTGCGCGCGATGCCGAGCACCCAGGCACGCAACGGCAGGTTGGGGTCGAAGCGGTCGCGGACTCGCCACACCTCGTAGAACACCCGTTGCAACACGTCCTCGATGTCGGGCTGGGGCACGTAACGGCCGAGGTAGGCAACCAGCAGCGGACCGAGGACGCGGTAGCACTCCTCGAGCGCTTCGGGCTGCCCTTGACGCAGGCGCACGCCGATATCGGTCGTATCGCGCAGGGCGGCGTCCACAGTGACTATTCGTAGTGCACCGGGAGGTCGGTTCCGTGCAACCTCAGGGCACGATTCGGCCGCGGACCTCACCCAGGGCGATCCGGCCCGTTGGGCCGGGGGCGGTCGCGGTGAGCACGACCTCGTCGCCGTCGAGCAGGAACCCGCGCTCGGAGCCGTCCGGCAGGTGGATCGGCTCGGCGCCGTTGCGCGTCAACTCGAGCAGGGAGCCCAGCTGGCCGGGTTGCGGGCCGCTGATCGTGCCGGACGCGAACAGGTCACCGGTACGCACCGACGCGCCGTTCACGGTCATGTGCGCGAGCAGCTGCGGCCCGGTCCAGTACATCGACGCGAACGGGGGGCGAGTGAGGATGTGGCCGTTGAGACCGACCTCGAGATCGATGTCGAGCGCGCCGGCGATG
>DATGFB010000138.1:0-4016 GCA_035309605.1 Jatrophihabitantaceae bacterium | reverse complement strand
AACGTGCGCTTCGACGGCCCCATCGACGCGGTGGTGCAGGAGGCGATCGTCGAGGAACTGTCGGCCGTGCTGCGAGAGATCCTGACCAACATCGCGCGCCACGCGCACGCGCGGCATACCGAGATCATATTGAGCGCCTCGGCGGCGCTCTTGTCCTTGCAGGTCATCGACGACGGTGTCGGTCTCGGCACCACCACACGTCGCAGTGGGTTGGCCAATCTCGCGCGTCGGGCAGAGCAGTACAACGGCACACTGGTGCTGGAGCCGGCGCCGCCGGGCTTCGCAACCTCGACCGGAGAGGGCACGTCGGTGCTATGGACGATTCCGCTGAGCTGACCGAAACCGAGCCCGCTGAGCGCATCCGTGTGTTCCTGCTCGACGACCACGAACTGATCCGCCGGGGCATTGCGGACCTGCTCCAGACAGTTCCCGACATCGAGATCGTCGGTGAAGCCGGCACGGCGTCGGAAGCGCTCGCCCGCATGCCCGCGGCCCGTCCCGATGTCGCGCTGCTCGACGGGCGGCTGCCCGACGGCTCGGGCATCGACGTGTGCCGCGACATCCGTTCGGGGCATCCGGAGATCCGCTGCGTGATTCTCACGTCCTACGACGACAACGACGCCCTCTTCGCGGCCGTCATGGCGGGCGCTGCCGGCTATCTGCTCAAAGAGATCAAGGGCAACAGCCTCATCGACGCGGTCCGGCAGGTCGCCGCGGGCAAGTCCCTGCTCGATCCGTCGGTGACCGAACGACTGCTGACGCGGCTACGCGAGGGTGAACCGCACGACGAGCGACTCGCCTCGCTCACCGAGCGCGAGCGCGAGATCTTGAACCTCATCGCGGACGGGCTCACGAATCGGCAGATCGCACAGCAACTGTTCCTCGCCGAAAAGACGGTGAAGAACTACGTGTCCGCCCTGCTGACGAAACTCGGCATGGAGCGGCGCACGCAGGCCGCGGTCTACGGAGCGGAAGTGCGCCGCACCGAAGGCTGAGCCCTCCTCGGCACTCGCCCGACCTTACTTATTGCCCGATGTCGTCGGGACTTTCTCCCGTGGTCCCCTGCCTGCCCGGCGCGGCACCGTTGGCACGAAAGCACATACGACCCGGGAGGTCGTCATGAAGCATCACGCCGGACGCTGGTTCGTCTTCTTCTTCATGTTCATGATCGGCCTCGTGATCCTGGCGACCGGTCCGATCGGATTGGCACTGGCGATCATGATCGGGTTCCCGATCCTGCTGCTGATCGCCGGCGAGTCGATGGCGCACAGCGGGCCGCGGGATCGTCGCTGACATGAGCGCATCTGTCGCGTACACCCTGCTGCGGCGCTCCGATGCGCTCGTCGAGGCCGAAGAGCTGTGCGAAGTCCGCACGCTCGAAGCGCGCATCCTCTATGCCGACACCGTCCGGCACGCGCGTGAGCGCTTCGAAGCCGAGACCGCCACTGCGTTGGCGGCCTATCGACGTGCCGTGATGCACATGCAGCGCGATTACAACCGAGCCGTCGTGCACATCGAGACCGGCACGTAGGTACGACTCAACTGATTGAGGAGAAGCGAATGAAGGCAGCCGTAGTCACGGACTTCTCGTGCCCGCTCGAGATCCAAGACGTGCCGATCCCCGAACCGGGCGCCGGCGAGGTGCTCGTGCGCATCGAGTCCAGCGGTCTGTGCCACACGGACATCCACGCCGCGCGCGGCGACTGGCCCGTGCGCCCGTCCCCGCCGTTCATCCCGGGCCATGAGGGCGTCGGCCGGGTCGACAAGCTCGGAGCCGGAGTGACGACGCGTTCGGTCGGTGAGCGCGTCGCGATCGCGTGGCTCGGGTACGCATGCGGTCAATGCCGGTACTGCATCAGTGGCTGGGAGACGCTGTGCGAGCAGCAGCACAACTCCGGCTATTCGGTGAACGGCGCGCTCGCGGAGTACGCGGTCGTGCCTGCGGCATTCGCGACGCCGGTTCCTGATGCGGTCTCGTCGCGTGACGCTGCGCCGTTGACCTGCGCCGGTGTCACGACCTACAAGGCGATCAAGGTCGCGAAGGTTGCGCCCGCCGAGACCGTGGCTGTCTTCGGCGTCGGTGGTCTCGGCCATCTAGCCGTGCAGTACGCCCGGATCGCGGGCGGCTTCGTGATCGGGGTCGACGTCGAGGACGACAAGCTCGCCATGGCGGCCGAGCTCGGCGCGGATCACGTCGTCAACGCGCGCCGCAGCGACCCGGTCGAGGCCATCCAGGCGCTGGGCGGCGCGGACGTGGCTGTTGCCCTGGCCGCGAACCCGCAGTCGTTCGACCAGGCGTTCCGCTCACTGCGCCGCGGCGGCCGGCTCGTCATGGTTGCGCTGCCGGCCGACAACGCGACGATCAACGTGCCGATCTTCGACGCGGTGCTCGGCGGCAAGTCGGTGATCGGCTCGATCGTCGGCACGCGCACCGACCTCGCGGACGTGTTCGCGTTGCACGCGGCCGGTCGCACGAAGGTCATCGCCGTCGATCACAAGCTCGACGAGGTCAACCAGTGCATCGACGACGTCCTCGCCGGACGCATCCCGGCGCGCGTCGTCTTCGAGTTCTGAAGGTCAGGGCTGGTCCGTGTGCGGCCGGTCGGTGGGGTAGGTGTGCGGCTAGTCCGTGGGATATGTCAGCGCAGACGCGTCGACGGCTACGACACCGGCCAGCCGGCGGATCGAGGCCGTCAGGTGCTCGGCCAATGCGCGCGTGGGCACCTGGCCGCAGAGCGAGACAACGCCTTCGTCGACGGCGACGACAAGTTCGTCGCGATCGAGGATGTACGCACCGTGCACGACGTTCTCGACGATGTCGGCCTTGATCTCGGCGTCGGGGCGCAGATAGGGACGTAGCAAGTCACTGCGCGACACGATGCCGACGAGGATGCCGTTGTCGTCGATCACCGGCAGTCGCTTGACGCGTGTACGCGCCGCGAGCCACGCCGCGTCGTCGATCGACATGTCCGGCGTCGCGACCACCGCAGGCGAGGTCATCAGCTGTGCCGCGATCGTGCCGTGCAGCTTGCGCAGGTGCTCGCTGTGTGACGCGAACAAGTGTCCGCGCGGCGGACGGGGCGTGACGTGGGCCAGGTGACCGAGCAGGTCGGCCTCGGAGACGACGCCGATGACTCGCCGTTCCGCGTCGATCACCGGAACCGCGCTGACGCGGTTGCGCGCGAGCGACGTGACCAGCTCCTTGAACACGGCGCCTTCATGCGCGGCGACGACGGAGGTCGTCATGACGTCGCGCACGAACTCGGGGCCGCTCGGCGGCGCAGGTGGGTAGTCGTGCTTGTGCGTCACGCGCTGCAGGAAGCGCAGCGTCGACTCGTAGGCCGCGTCGCCCCGATCCGTTCTCGGCGTGCAGGTGCTGGACGGGCGATCGTGCAGTGTGCTGGTCATGATGCAACCTCTGCAACGGCGGCGGTCGCGAGCTCGGGTGCCTCGGCCTGTGCGGTATCGCCTCCGACGACCATGACCGGGCACGTGGCGTGCTCGATCAGCCACGAAGTGATGGGGCCCAGTCGCGAGATCTGTGCCGTCGTGCGCCTCCGGCCGACGACGAGCAGCGCCGCGTCCTCGACTGATGTCAGCGCGATGTCGGTCGGCTGTGCGCTCAGGTGCGGCGTGAGCCGGACGTCGGCGTAGTGGCTGCGGGTAGCAGCGACCATCTCGTCCAGAAGCCGCTGCTGGGCCTGCTCGATGCCGGCCAGCGGCGTCGTGAGCGGGAATCCGATGCCACTGACCGCCCATGCGATGTCCGGCCACGATCGGATCGCGACGAGTTCCGCACTCCGCAGCCGGGCCTCGTCGCAGGCCATTTGCATGGCGAGCCGGCCATTGTCCGTTTCTGACACACCGACGACGATCGGCCCGCCCGTCGTCGGCACCTCGTCCGAGACCACGACAACCGGGCAGTGTGCGCGGTCGGCGACGCGACGGGCATTGGAGCCGAGCAGCAACCGCTCAATCGGATTGTGTCGCGAGCGGCCTACGACGACGAGGCTTGC
>DATGFB010000137.1:0-7090 GCA_035309605.1 Jatrophihabitantaceae bacterium | reverse complement strand
ACCGCGCGTGGGTACGAGGAGTGGCCACTCGTGCTGGTGCGGCTCGACGCGGTCGAGGTCGAACGTCTCGAAGAACTGATCGTGGACGCGTGGCACATGCGTGCACCGGACGAGATCAAAGCCGAACTGTGATAGGGGCGTTCGTTGATCACTGGTTATGACCACGTGCAGGTGGCGATTCCTGCCGACTCGGAGGCAACCGCACGCGCGTACTACGGTGCGCTGCTCGGAATGACTGAGGTCGCCAAGCCGCCCGCGCTCGCAGCCCGCGGCGGCTGCTGGTTCACGTCGGGCAACGCGATGCTGCATCTCGGTGTGGAGGCGGACTTCCGGCCGGCGGCCAAGGCGCATCCCGCATTCGTCGTCGACAACCTCGACGACATCGCTGCTGCCTTGACCGCCGCCGGCTACGCGGCTACAGACTCCGCCGAGCTGCCCGGCATCCGCCGTTTCCACACGTTCGACCCGTTCGGCAACCGCCTCGAGTTCCAGCAGGGCTGACGTGTTGGAAATCCGTCAGCCGTGGCAGAACACGGTGCTGTTCACCAACTCTTACGCTCGTCGGCGTCGCCTATGTGCTCAGCCGGTTGCGAGATCGAACCTGTCGAGGTTCATCACCTTGTCCCACGCCGTGACGAAGTCACGCACGAACTTCTGCTGCCCGTCGTCGCTGCCGTAGACCTCGGCGATGGCGCGCAGCTGCGAGTTCGAACCGAAGACGAGGTCGACGGCAGTCGCCGTCCACTTCACCTGACCCGTCGCGCGATCACGTCCTTCGTAGACGTGCTCGTCGGACTGCGACGCCTTCCACTCCGTGCCCATATCGAGCAGGTTCGCGAAGAAGTCGTTCGTCAGCACTCCCGGCCGATCGGTGAACACGCCGTGCTGCGCGCCGCCGTGGTTCGCGCCGAGCGCACGCATGCCCGCAACGAGCACCGTCATCTCCGGCGCGGTCAGTGTCAGCAGATTGGCGCGGTCGAGCAGCAACGTCTCGGGCGGGAGCTTCTCGCCGGAGCGGACGTAGTTGCGGAAGCCGTCCGCACGCGGCTCGAGCACGGCGAACGACTCGACGTCCGTCTGCTCCTGCGCAGCATCGGTGCGTCCGGGCGCGAACGGCACCGTGACGTCGTGGCCCGCGTCCTTCGCCGCTTGCTCGACCGCCGCACAACCGCCCAGCACGATCACGTCCGCGAGCGACACCCGCGTGCGTCCCGACTGGGCTGCGTTGAAGTCCTGCTGCACCTTCTCCAGAACCGGCAGCACGGCCGCGAGTTGCTCCGGCTGATTGACCGTCCAGTCCTTCTGTGGCGCCAGCCGGAGGCGCGCGCCGTTCGCACCGCCACGCTTGTCGGTGCCGCGGAAGCTCGCCGCGGCGGCCCACGCCGTGGTCGCGAGCTGGGCGATCGTCAGGCCCGAGCCGAGGATCGCCGACTTCAGCGCGGCGATGTCCTCGGCGCGGACGAGGTCGTGATCGACCGCGGGCACCGGGTCTTGCCACAGCTGCGGCTCGGGAATCCACGGGCCCAGGTAGCGCGAGCGCGGACCCATGTCACGGTGCAGCAGCTTGAACCACGCGCGCGCGAACGCGTCTGCGAGCTGCTCGGGGTGCTCGTGGAAGCGCTTCGTGATCTCGCCGTAGACCGGGTCGAAGCGCAACGAGAGATCGGTCGTCAACATCGTCGGCAGCCGCTTCTTCGACGCGTCGAACGGATCGGGGATGATCGCCTCGGCATTCTTCGCGACCCACTGGTGTGCGCCCGCCGGGCTGGCCGCGAGCTCCCATTCGTAGCCGTAGAGCATGTCGAGGAAGCCGTTGCTCCATCGGGTCGGCGTCGGCGTCCACACGACCTCGATGCCGCTCGTGATCGCGTCCGCACCCTTGCCGGTGCCGTACGAGCTGTGCCAGCCGAGGCCTTGTTCCTCGATCGGCGCGGCCTCCGGCTCGGGTCCGACGAGATCGGCGTTGCCCGCGCCGTGCGTCTTGCCGAACGAGTGCCCGCCGACGATCAGCGCGACCGTCTCCTCGTCGTTCATCGCCATGCGCGCGAACGTCTCGCGAATGTCCTTCGCCGCCGCGAGCGGGTCGGGCGTGCCGTTCGGGCCCTCCGGATTGACGTAGATCAGTCCCATCTGCACGGCGCCGAACGGCTTGGCCAGGTCGCGATCACCGCTGTAGCGCTCGTCGCCGAGCCAGGTGTCCTCCGAGCCCCAGTAGATCTCCTCCGGCTCCCAGATGTCCGGACGGCCGAAGCCGAAGCCGAATGTTTCGAAGCCCATCGACTCCAGCGCGACGTTGCCGGCGAAGACCAGCAGGTCGGCCCACGAGATCTGCTTGCCGTACTTCTGCTTGACCGGCCACAACAGCCGGCGCGCCTTGTCGAGACTGGCGTTGTCGGGCCAGCTGTTCAACGGCGCGAAGCGCTGCGCGCCCTGCCCGCCGCCGCCGCGGCCGTCCTCGATGCGGTACGTGCCCGCGGCGTGCCAGCTCATTCGGATGAAAAGCGGGCCGTAGTGGCCGTAGTCGGCCGGCCACCAGTCCTGCGACGTCGTCATCACCTCGACGAGATCGCGCTTGAGCGCGTCGACGTCGAGCTTGGCGAACTCCTCGGCGTAGTCGAAGTCTTCGCCCATCGGGTTGGACCGTGGCGAGTGCTGATGCAGCACCTGCAGGTTCAGCTGGTTCGGCCACCAGTCGCGATTCGTGCGCGGCCGATGTGCCGATGGAGTCGGTGAAGGGATTACCGGGTTTTCGCTCTCGCTACCGCGATCAGACACGTCGGTCCGTCTCCTGTCTCAATTGTTCGGTGTTCACGTGCCGAGTTCGGCACACGCGGGGCACAGACCCCAATACACAACTTCGGCCTCGTCGATGGCGTAGCCGCGGTCGTCGGACGCAGTGAGGCATGGAGTGTCGCCAACTGCGCAGTCGACGTCGGCGATCTCGCCGCAGACGCGGCACACGACATGGTGGTGGTTGTCGCCAACCCGAGCCTCGTACCGCGCTACCGACCCGGACGGCTGGATGCGCCGCAGCAGGCCGGCGCCGTGCAATGCACGCAGCACGTCGTAGACCGCCTGATGCGACACGTCGCCCAACTCGGCGCGCACGACACCGATGATCGAATCGGTGTCGGCGTGCGGATTGCCGTGCACTGCCTGTAACACAGCGACCCGCGGGCGGGTCACCCGCAGTTGCGCCTCACGCAGCTGCGTCTCGTATTCGGCAGTGCTGGGCACACCCCGAGTCTTCCCGGTAATCTGGAATGAATCAAGAGTACGTTTCGGGTCAGGCCGAGGCGGCCTTGGCCAGACGCTCCCCGATCTCGCTCGTCGTGCCGGGATTCGCCGCGTCACGCGTGGCGAGGTCGGCCGCGACCGCCGACTCGACTCGTGCCGCCGCATCGGCGTCGCCTAGGTGCGCGAGCAGCATCGACACCGACAGCACGGCGGCGGTCGGATCCGCCTTGCCCTGGCCGGCGATGTCGGGAGCGGAGCCGTGGACCGGCTCGAACATCGACGGGTTGGCGCGACTCGGATCGAGGTTGCCGCTCGCAGCCAGGCCGATTCCGCCGGCGATCGCAGCCGCCAGGTCGGTGAGGATGTCGCCGAAGAGGTTGTCGGTGACGATCACGTCGTATCGACCCGGGTCGGTGACCAGGTAGATCGTCGCGGCGTCGACGTGGTTGTACGCGACCGTCACGTCGGGGAACTCCGCACCGACCGCCTGCACCGTGCGGAACCACAAGTCGCCGGCGTTGGTCAGCACGTTGTTCTTGTGCACGAGCGTGAGGTGCTTGCGCGGACGTGCCTGTGCGCGCGCGAACGCGTCACGCACCACTCGTTCCACACCGAACGCGGTGTTGACGCTGACCTCGGTCGCGATCTCGTGCGCAGTGCCTTTGCGCAGCACTCCCCCGTTGCCGGCATACGGCCCTTCGGTGCCTTCGCGGACGACGACGAAGTCGATGGACGGGTCGCCGGCCAGGGGCGTCGCCACGCCTGGATAGAGCTTCGCGGGGCGAAGGTTCACGTGATGGTCGAGTTCGAAGCGCAGCCGCAACAACAGGCCGCGTTCGAGCACGCCCGATGGCACGCTCGGGTCGCCGACCGCGCCGAGCAGGATCGCGTCATGCCCGCGCAACTCGTCCAGCACCGTGTCGGGCAGCGTCTCGCCGGTGCGGTGCCAACGCGCTGCGCCGAGGTCGTACTGCGTCGCGTCGACGTCACCGCGCACGGCCTCCAGTACGCGCAGCGCCTGCTCGGTGACCTCGACCCCGATCCCGTCACCGGGAATGACCGCGATGTTCACTGCTCGGCTCCGCGCTCGTTCCGCTCCTCGCCGCTGCGCGGCTGCGATGCTCGCTCGCTGTCGCCTTCGCTCTTCATCGCGCGGCGGTTCCCTCGGTGTAGTCGTCGTCGGACTGCACCCAGCTCATCAGGCCACGCAGCTTGCGCCCGGTGTCCTCGATCGGGTGCTGCTCGCCCTTTGCGCGCAGCGCCTTGAACTCCGGCGCGCCCGCGTCCTGGTCGGCGATGAACCGTGCCGCGAACGCTCCGCTCTGGATGTCGGCGAGCACGTCCTTCATGTTCTGCTTCACATGCGGGTCGATGACGCGCGGACCCGAGACGTAGTCGCCGTACTCGGCGGTGTCCGACACCGACCAGCGCTGCTTCGCGATGCCGCCCTCGTACATCAGGTCGACGATCAGCTTCAGCTCGTGCAGGCACTCGAAGTACGCGATCTCAGGGGCGTATCCGGCCTCGGTCAGCACCTCGAAGCCGTACATCACCAGCTGCGACGCTCCGCCGCACAGCACGGCCTGCTCACCGAACAGGTCGGTCTCGGTCTCCTCGGTGAACGTGGTCTTGATCGCGCCGGCGCGTGTGCCGCCGATCCCCTTCGCGTACGACAGGGCGAGCGGGAACGCCTTGCCCGTCGCGTCCTGCTCGACCGCGACGAGCACCGGCACGCCCTTGCCGTCGACGAACTGCCGCCGCACCAGATGACCCGGGCCCTTGGGCGCGACCATCGCGACGTCGACACCGGCCGGCGGCTTGATGTAACCGAACCGGATGTTGAAGCCGTGCCCGAAGAAGATCGCGTCGCCGTCCTTGAGGTTCGGCTCGATCGCCTCGGCGTAGAGGGAACGCTGGGCCGGATCCGGCGCCAGCACCATGATCAGGTCGGCCTCGGCGGAGGCTTCGGCCGGCGTGACGACCCGCAGGCCTTCGTCCTCGGCCTTCGCGCGGCTCTTCGACCCCTCGGGCAGGCCGACGCGCACATCGACGCCCGAGTCGCGCAGCGAGAGCGCGTGCGCGTGCCCCTGACTGCCGTAACCGAGCACCGCCACCTTGCGGCCCTGCACGATCGACAGGTCGGCGTCCTCGTCGTAATAGATCTCCACAGCCATCTGAGTCAGTTCCTTCTCGTCGGTTCGGGTGGGACGGTCACGCGCCGCGTTCGACCGAGCGCAGCGCGGCTTGGGTCATCGAGCGCGGGCCACGGCCTAGCGCGACCATGCCGGACTGCACCATCTCGCGAATACCGTACGGCTCGAGCATCTTGAGCATGGCGTCGAGCTTGTCGGGCCGTCCGGTGAGCTCGATCGTGAGCGCTTCGGGGCCGACATCGGCGACCTTGGCCTTGAACAGGTCGACGATCTGCAACACGTCACGCCGTGCGGACTCGTCAGCGCGCACCTTGACCAGCAGCAGCTCGCGCTGGATGGCGACCTTCTCCTCGAGCTCGACGATCTTGAGCACGTTGACGAGCTTGTTGAGCTGTTTGGTGACCTGCTCGAGCGCACTGCCCTCGACACTCACCAGGATCGTGATGCGCGAGATCTCGGGATGCTCGGTCGGGCCGACGGCGAGCGACTCGATGTTGAAGCCGCGTCTGCTGAACAGGCCCGAGACGCGGGCGAGCACGCCCGGCTTGTTCTCGACGAGCACGGACAACGTGTGTGTACTCACAGCTCCCCCTCGGAGCAGATGACATCGGTGAGCGCGCTGCAATGCAGCACGCTGGTGTCGAGCAACGGGACCGGTGCGTCGCCGTCGCGCAGCAGCAGGCCGATCTCGGTGCACGCGAGCAGCACGCCGTCGGCGCCCTGCCCGACCAGGCGGTCGACGACGCCTAGGTACGCGGCCCGCGATGCGTCTGTGACGACGTTGTGCACGAGCTCGTCGTAGATCACGTTGTGCACGACGCGTCGATCGTCGTCGGACGGGACGACCACGTCGATGCCGAGCGGCGCGAGCCGTGCGGGGTAGAGGTCGCTGCCCATCGTGTAATCCGTCGCGAGGATGCCGACGCGCCGGTGCCCGCGGTCTGACGCGGCCTTGCCCACCACGTCGATCATGTCGACGAACGGCACGTCTATCGCGTCGGTGATCTGGTCCGCGACCAGATGCAACGTGTTGGTCGCGAGCGCGATCGCATCCGAGCCCGCGTCCTGCAAGGCACGCGCGGCGCGAGCGAGAATCTCACCCTGCGCGGGCCAGTCCCCCTCGCGCTGCAGCGCCTCGATCTCACCGAACTCGACGGACCAGATCGTCACCGGCGCGGTCGTGTGGCCGCCGAGGCGGGCCTTCACCATCTCGTTGAGCAGCCGGTAGTAGATCCACGTGGACGTCCACGACATCCCGCCGAGCAACCCGACGCGCTTCAGGTCACTCATTGCGCATGCTCTTCGCGCGAGCGCTCATCGGCGTGACTCGCTGCGCTTGTCGGCGCGTACGCCCCGCGATGCTCACTCGTCACCGTCAAAAACGGGACGGGTGTCGCGCGCGGCGAGGATGTCGTCGTTGCTCGTACCGGCGGCGACCATCGGCCACACCATCGCGTCCTTGCCGACAACGAAATCGACGACGACGGGCTGATCCTCGATCGCCATCGCCTTGTCGATCGTGGCGTCGACGTCGGCCTTCGTCTCGCAGCGCAGTCCGACGCAGCCGAGCGCCTCGGCGAGGCGCACGAAGTCGGGGATGCGGTGCTTGTGCGTGCCCAGGTCGGTCTGGCTGTAGCGCTCCTCGTAGAACAGCGTCTGCCACTGCCGCACCATGCCGAGGTTGCCGTTGTTGATGACGG
>DATGFB010000136.1:0-6387 GCA_035309605.1 Jatrophihabitantaceae bacterium | reverse complement strand
CGGACGCACCACGCCGTTCAACCGCAGCGCGGGCAGCACGAGGAGCGGGCTCACGCCGACGGCGCTCATCGCGAGCGTCTGCATCGGGGTGAGCCCCTTCATCGACTCCTTGCCCTCCGTCATGGACTTGTGCACGGCCTTGAGCCGCTCCCCCGCGTCGGCCAGATGCGTGCCGAGGTTGCACATCACCGCCGCGACGGCGTTGCCGCCGCCGTCATGCGAACGTGCCTCGCTGGTGTGCAGCGACACCGGCACCATCGCGATCAGCGGTTCGGCCGGCAACGCGTCGAGCTCGAGCATGTAGGCACGCAGCGCCCCGGAGCACATCGCCAGCACAACGTCGTTGACCGTCGCCCGTGCCGCCTTGCCGACGTGCTTGATGCGCTCGATCGGCCACGACTGCGCTGCGAAGCGTCGTGCGCCGGTGATCGGCACGTTGAACATCGTCTTGGGTGCGACGAATGACAGCGACGCGCCCTGCGAGTTGACGCCACGGCTGATCGTGCGCGCGAGCGCCGGCACGACGCCCGCGGCTTCACTGACGACGTCGAACGCAGCCTTCAGCGCGGCGATCGGGTCGGGCGCGCGCCGAGACACATCGTTGCGGCGCGACGACGAGCGCATCGCCCACATCGGCGGCATGTCGCGCTCGTCAGGATCCTCGCTGAGCATCCGCGCCAGCATGCGCGTGGCGGAGACACCGTCGACCACGCAGTGGTGGATCTTCGAATACGTCGCGTAGCGGCCGTCCTCGAGCCCTTCGATGAGGTGCATCTCCCACAGCGGGCGATGCCGGTCGAGCAGCGTCGAGTGCAGCCGCGAGACCAACGCGAGCAGTTCGAGGACGCGCCCGGGCTGCGGCAGCGCGTTGCGGCGCACGTGATGCTCGAGATCGAAGTCGGCGTCGCGCTCCCAACCCCACTGCCCGAGCGACGTGATCGAGCGCCGCGCGCGCTTCTGGAACAGCGGCGCGATCTCGTCCGACTTCATGGCATCGTCGAACAGCGCGCGGACGTCCAGCGCGGTGGCACCTTCGGGCGGGACGAACAGCTGCAGGCTGCCCACATGCATCGGATGCTCGCGCGACTCGGCCAGCAAGAACATGGAGTCCGCGGGCGACATGGGCAGCAACATGTGGGTGATCCTCCCTCAGTCGGTCGAGACGTGCACTTCTCCGTGGGCGTCGGCGCAGTTGTCGGCGTCATGAACGGACGAACCGGCGTGGTCGGCCTGCAACGTCACGTGGCCGATGCCGTACGTGTCGGCCAGCAGCGCGCGAAGTCGGGTGCTGACGTCGTGACAGTCCAGCGTGGGCTGGACGAGAACGTGCGCCGACAGTGCGGTCTCGCGGGGGCCGAGCTGCCACACGTGCAGGTCGTGCACCTCGGCAACGCCGCGCGTGGCCGCGAGCCGCTCGCCGAGCTCGCTCGGATCGATGCCGGCCGGCGCGGCCTCGAGGAACACGCGTCCAGCGGCGCGCACCAGGCTCGCGCCCGTCCAGAACATGAGCACGCCGACGAACATCGAGGCGAGCGCGTCCGCCCGCGACCACGACGTTGCGAGCACGATCACGCCGGCCGCGAGCGTCGCCGCGAAAGCCCACGCGTCGTTGGCGAGGTGCGCAACCGCGCCGCGGACGCTCAAGGACGAGCGATCGGCGCGCCGCGCGAGCATGACGGCGACGACGTTCACGACTGCGCCGATGAGTGCGACGACCGTGACGACACCGCCGTGTACCGCCGACGGATGCACCAGCCGGCGAATCGCCACGACCTCGAAGAACACGGCGAGCAGCAGCATGGTGATGCCGTTGGCCTGACCCGAGAGCGCGTCGACCCGCGCGAAGCCGTACGTGTACGCGCCGCGCGCAGGCCGGCGCACGATCACGGCGGCCGCGATCGCCACGAGCAAGGCTGCGGCGTCGGTGAGCATGTGTGCCGCGTCGGTGAGGAGTGCGAGCGAGTGCGCGAGCAGGCCGGCGATCACTTCGCCGGCCATGAACGCCACGATCAGAACCAACGCACTGACCAGCCAGCGCCGGTCGGCATCGCTGTCGTGCCGATGGTCGTGGCCCATCGTCGTCACCAGCCTGAGTAGAGCGGACGCCCTTCGGCATACCCGGATGCGCTCTGCACGCCGATGAGCGCACGTTCGTGGAACTGCGCGAGGTCGGCTGCGCCCGCATAAGTGCACGCGGACCGCACCCCGGCTGTGATCACGTCGAGCAGATCCTCGACTCCCGGACGCAGCGGGTCGAGGTACTGGCGTCCGGTCGAGATGCCCTCCTCGAACAACGCCTTGCGCGCGCGGTCGAACGCTCCCTCGCCACTCGTGCGATGCGCGACCGCCCGCGCGGACGCCATGCCGAAACTGTCCTTGTACATGCCTCCGTCGGCGTCGACGTGCAGATCGCCGGGCGACTCGAACGTGCCCGCGAACCACGACCCGATCATGACGGCGGACGCGCCCGCGGCGAGTGCGAGGGCGACGTCGCGCGGGTGCCGCACTCCCCCGTCCGCCCAGACATGCCGGCCCAGCGCGCGCGCCGTAGCGGCGCACTCGAGCACCGCGGAGAACTGCGGGCGCCCTACGCCGGTCATCATCCGCGTGGTGCACATCGCGCCCGGTCCGACGCCGACCTTGACGATGTCGGCGCCCGCCTCGATCAGGTCCTGGGTGCCTTCGCTCGACACGACGTTTCCCGCGACGACCGGCACCTCCGGGCGCAACGCACGCACCGCGCGCAACGCGTCGATCATCCGCTGCTGATGTCCGTGCGCGGTGTCGATGACGAGCACGTCGACGCGCGCATCGAGCAATGCCGCGGCCTTGCCCGCCACATCGCCGTTCACACCGATCGCCGCAGCGACGCGCAGTTTGCCGGCGGCGTCGAGCGCCGGGCGATACAGCGTCGCGCGCAACGCGGCAGTGCGGGTCAGCACGCCGATCAGCCGTCCCGACGCGTCGACGACGGGAGCGAGCTTGCGGCGTGCGGCGTCGAGTTCGGCAAACGCCTTCTCGGGATCGAGCGGATCGCTCAACGTCAGTGGGTCCGGCGTCATCACCTGGTGCAGTTGCGCGAATCGATCGGCCCCCGCGCAGTCCGCCTCGGTCACCACCCCGACCGGACGACCGTCGTCGACGACGATCACCGCGCCGTGTGCGCGCTTGGCCAGCAGCGCGAGCGCATCGGCAACGGGAGCATGCGGGCTGAGTGTCAGGGCGGTGTCTGCGACAAGGTGGCGCTGCTTGACCCACGACACCACGTCCGCCACGACCGAGGCGGGGATGTCCTGCGGCAGCACGGTCAGCCCGCCGCGCCGCGCGACGGTCTCGGCCATCCGGCGCCCGGCAACCGCCGTCATGTTCGCGACGACGACGGGGATCGTCGTGCCGCTGCCGTCCGACGTCGCGAGATCGACATCGAAACGCGAACCCACGTCCGAGCGAGCCGGGACCATGAACACGTCGTCGTAGGTGAGCTCGAACGAGGGCACGGGGTCGACGAAGCGCACACGTCAGTTTATCGACGTAACCGGCCCTGCCGGGGCCCGTAGGCTGCCCGGGTGCTGGCCGTTTTCGATATCGACGGGGTCGTCGCCGACGTCCGGCATCGGCTGCACCATCTCGACTGGCCGGTCTCCTGGCGGGGGTTCTTCGCCGAGGCCGACCGCGACCCGCTGCTGCCCGAGGGTGCACGGCTGGTGGCCGATCTGGGCGCCCAGCACGAGATCGTCTGGCTGACCGGCCGGCCCGAGTGGCTGCGGGACCTCACCGCGCACTGGCTGGAGCGGCATGGCCTGCCCGGGGGCGAACTGCACCTGCGGCCCTCCCACGACCGCAGGCCCGCGCGGGTGTTCAAGCTCGGCGTGCTGCGCCGGCTCGCCCCGCGCGGCATCGCGGCGTTCGTGGACGACGATCCCGAGGTGATCGACGCGGCCGTCGCGGCGGGCTACCCGGCCGCACTCGCGGACTGGGTGCCGCGGGCCGACGCCCTGCGCGACGCGCAGGAGCGACTCGGCCGCACCTGAGCGCCAGCCCAACGTCGACAGCCCGCCGACCCGTCCCGAATCACGGGACGATAACGATTTCACAAATACCTCACATTGATGTCCGAAACTGCCCGAATTCGGGCAGCAGTCTTATGCGTGCCTGCTGGACAAGATCCGCAACGCGCGCACACTGGTGGTTGAACGCACCCGAAAGCGATTACAGGACATGTCGATGAGCTTGACCCCCGCGCCGGAAACCCCGGCAAACGGCCCGTGCCGGCACACCCCGCCGTGCCCGTCCGCTGACGCAACCGATCGCGACGCCGCACACGTCGTTGCCGCCCACCCCGAGCAGGGCTGGAGCCTCTTGTGCAACGGCATCGTCCTGTTCGAGGACTTCGGCGAGCTGCTGCCCAACGGCGAGAGCTGCGGCGCTCGACGCCACGAGTTGATCATGGCCTCTCCGCACCGTCAGGCCGGCTGAGCCACCTCGTCAGTCCTCGGGCGCGGCTCGACGGCCCCGCCGCAGCCTGGTCCCGGCCAACCGGGCCAGCACGTAGATCGCGAAGCTGAACGTCGTGATGAACACGCTCGTCTTCACGTCCGGCGCGGTCAGGCTGGCGAGCACTCCCCCGTCGCTCGCGAGCAGCGCGAACGCGATCGACAGCCCCGCGACGAGCGACGGCCGCGCCGACAGCCGGTGCGCCGCGGCCGCCGGCGTGATCGCCAAGCTCAACACGAGCAGCGTGCCTACGATCTGCGCCGCCTCGGTGACGGTGAGCGCGAGCACGACGAGGAACGCCAATCCGAGCAACCGGACGGGCACGCCGCGCGCCTCGGCGACTTCCGGGTCGACCGAGGCAAACAGCAGCGGGCGATAGAGAAACGCAACCGCGGCGAGCACGCCCGCCGCCACGATCGACAGCAACACGATCTGCCCGGTGCTCACACCCAGGATCTGACCGAACAGAATGCTCGTCGCCGCGCTGGCGTTGCGGTGGTAATGCGCGAGCAGGTAGACGCCGACGCCGAGGCCGAACGCGAGCGTGACGCCGATCGCCGCGTCGCGTTCGCTCTGCCGCACGCCCAACGTGGCGATGGCGCCCGCGACCACGAGACTGCCGAGCAGTGCGCCGAGCACGGCGTTGTTCGCCCAGACGAGTCCGGCCACCGCGCCGGTGAACGACAGCTCCGCGACACCGTGCACGGCGAACGCCGCACGACGGGTGATGACGAACGGCCCGATCAGGCCGCTGATGACTGCGACCAGCGTCGCAGCGACGAGCGCATGCTGGACGGCGGCGAGCCTGAGGTAGTCGATCAGACCCATGAGGACCCCCGCCCCGTGCCGTCCGCGTGCTCGAGCTCGTGATCGTCGTCTCGCTCGTGATGGTGATGCGCGCCCTCGCCGTGTGGCGCGTCGGGTGCACCGACGACGACCACGCGTCCGTGCACGCGCAGCACGTCGATGTGCGTGCCGTAGAGCTCGGACAGCCGCTCGCTGCGCAGCACCTCGTCCGGCGTGCCGATCGCCCACTTCGTGCCGACGAGGTACAGCACGCGGTCGACCATCGGCAGCACGGGATTGATCTCGTGCGTCACGAACAACACCGACGTGCCGCTCTCGCGTCGCCTGCGGTCGATCAGCTCGCTCGTCGCCTGCTGGTGATGCAGGTCGAGGCTGAGCAGCGGCTCGTCGCACAGCAGCACGCGCGGATCGCCGAGCAGTGCTTGCGCAATGCGCAGTCGCTGCTGCTCGCCGCCGGACAGCAGGCCCAGCGGCGCATCTGCGTATCCCGCAGCCCCCACGGCTGCGATGGCGTCGTCGACGCGCCGGCGCGTGTCGCGGCCGCCCAGGCCGATGCCCCACCGATGACCGTCCAGACCAAGGCGCACCAGGTCGCGACCGCGCAGCGGCGCATCCGGTTCGAACGCCTTCTGCTGCGGCACGTAACCGACGAGGTCGCTGCCGCGCCGCGGCCGGCGCCCGCACACCTCGACACTGCCCTCAGTAAGCCGATACAGACCCAGCAGCACCTTCAGCAGGCTCGTCTTGCCGCCGCCGTTCGGGCCGAGAACGGCGAGGAACTCCCCCGGAGCGACGTCCAGGTCGAGGCCGCGCCACAAGTCGCGCTCCCCGAGCCGCAGCGTCGCTGCGCGCATCCGGACCGTCAGCTCGTCAGCCACGTCAGCCACCGAGCGCCGCCAGGAGTGCGCGCGCCTGATCCAGCTGCCAGGTCTGGAAATCCTTGTCGGCGGTCGGGAACGTCTCGCTCATTCCGACGATCGGGATGCCGTGCGAGCTGGCGAGCTGCTTGATGCGCGACGTTGCCGTGTCGGTGACCTGCGAGTTGTAGATGAGCACCTTGATGGCACGCGTGGTGATCACGTGCTC
>DATGFB010000135.1:0-13840 GCA_035309605.1 Jatrophihabitantaceae bacterium | reverse complement strand
TGATGGACGATACATGCGGCGGTGGACGCTGCCTTCGAGAAGGCCGCCGAGTTGTCGGGCAAGCCACGCGAACTCCCCTGGGACGCAGGGAACCAAGATCGTCGGTTGTTCAGCCACCTCGAGGCGTGCGCCGGTGCCGCGAGAGCATTCGACAGCTACCAGTCGCACTGGATGTCTTCGCCGAAGACGTCTCTAAGCGGAGGCCGTCATTTGCGGTTGCGCGCCGGCGTCGGGCGTTCGCGGCGCAGTTCGATCAGGTGCTTGCCGATACGCGTCGCAGCCAGCGCACGCAATGTTGTGGCGGGCAGCTTCGCGGGCAACTCGACGACACTGTGGTCGCGATAGATGTCGATCTTGCCGAACGCGGATCGATCCAAGCCCCCTTCGTTCGCGATCGCGCCGATGATCTGCGCCGGGCTGACCCGGTGCCGATGACCGAGGCTGATGCGGTAGGTGGCGAGTTGCGGCTTGCGCGCGTCGCGTGCCGGCTTCGGGCCCTTGGCGACGCTCTTGCGAGTCGGCTCCTGGGTGTCTTCCGATAGCAGGAAGGCAGTATCGCTGCGGCCCATCACCGCCAGCGCCGCTGCGATGTCGGCGAGCGGCACGTCGTGCGAGCGCGCGTAGTCGAGCACGACGGACTTGAACAGCGACTGCGACGGCGCGCTCAATGCCGCGGTGATCGCGTTGTGGAACTTGGCGACCCGCTGCGCATTGACGTCCTCGATACTCGGCAGGTCCATCTCTGTGAGCGGTTGCCGGGTGGCCTTCTCGATCGACTTCAACAGGCCTGTCTCGCGCGGGGTGACGAACAACAGCGCCTCACCTCGCCGACCTGCGCGACCGGTTCGTCCGATGCGATGCACGTAGGACTCGGTGTCGGTGGGGATGTCGTAGTTGAGCACGTGTGTGACGCGGTCGACGTCCAGTCCGCGTGCCGCGACGTCGGTCGCGACCAGAAGATCCAGCCGTCCGTCACGCAGGTGTGCGATCACCTTCTCGCGCTGCACCTGGCTCAGGTCGCCGTTGATCGCCTCCGCGGCGAATCCGCGACTGCGCAGCCGCTCCGCGACATCGTCACTGGCCGACTTGGTGCGGACGAACACGAGCATCGCATCGAACTCTTCGACCTCGAGGATTCTGGTCAGTGCGTCCATCTTTTGCGGGCCTGCGACGAAGATGAATCGCTGTCGAGTGTTCGCCGCGGTGACGGTCTTGGCTTTGACCGTGATCTCCACAGGGTCGTGCAGATAGCGCTGCGAGATCTTCTTGATCGGGGCCGGCATCGTCGCGGAGAAGAGCGCGACCTGCTTCTCGCTAGGACTCTCGGCGAGGATGCGCTCCACATCCTCCTGGAACCCCATCCGAAGCATTTCGTCCGCCTCGTCGAGAACCAGGTGACGCAGCGCGCCGAGGTCCAGCGTCTTCTTGCCGAGGTGATCGAGGATGCGACCGGGCGTGCCAACCACCACGTGCGCGCCTCGACGCATGCCCGCCAGCTGCGGCCCGTAGGCCTGTCCGCCGTAGACAGGCAGCACGTGCAGATTGCGCACGAAGTGGGCGTACCGGCCGAACGCCTCCGCGACTTGCAGCACCAACTCGCGGGTCGGGGCCAACACCAGCGCTTGCGTGGCGCTGATCGACACATCGATCTGGGACACGATCGGCAACGCGAATGCCGCGGTCTTGCCCGTGCCGGTCTGCGCGAGGCCGACCAGATCGCGTCCCTGCAGCAGCACAGGAATGGCACGGGCCTGGATCGGGGAGGCGAGCTCGTAGCCGAGATGCCGAACGGCTCGCAGGACGCGTGGGTCCAGCCCGAGTTCGTCGAAGCCCACGGCGGCTTCCGGGGAGGTCACGCCTGAGGGTATCGAGCCGGACCGGTTCAGCTGAAAACGGCGAACCAGATCGCGACGTAATGACAGAGGGCGGCGACCAGCGTGCACAGGTGGAAGACCTCGTGGAAGCCCAGGGTGCTCGGCCACGGGTTCGGACGTTTGATCGCGTAGACGACTGCACCGAGCGTGTAGATCAGCCCGCCGGTCGCGATCAGGACGAAGGCGGTGACGCCGGCGTTGTGCAACAGGTCGGGGAAGACGAACACGGCTACCCAGCCCAGCGCGACGTAACACGGCACCGATAGCCACCGCGGCGCCCGTGGCCAGATCGCCTGCACTACGACGCCCGCCATCGCACCGGCCCAGACGACGGCCAGCACGGTCGGCCGCGCCGTGCCACGTAGCGTGAGTGCGGCGATCGGCGTGTACGTGCCCGCGATGAAGACGAAGATCATCGAGTGATCGAGGCGACTCATCACCGCCAGCCCGCGCGCTCGCCAGTTCACCCGGTGATAAAGCGCCGAGGTGCCGAACAACAACGTCACCGTCGCCGAGTACACCGCCGTGGTGGCCCCGGCCGGGCCGCCACGCACCGCGGCGGAGACGCCGACCAACACGGCGCCCGTCGCAAAGGAGACCGCGGCCGCGTAGGCGTGCAGCCAGCCGCGCAACCGCGGCTTCAGGTCGCCAACAGCGGCCGTGACCGTCGCCGGACCCGGCAGGGGAAGCGCGCCTGGACTCGTCACCCTCAGCACGCTATGCCACGCGGGGAGTATCTCCTCAACCTGTATGAAGAAATACTCCCCAGGTCGGGTGTCGATTCGGCGGTCGGCGTTCGTGGAGGTGATGAGTGGTGCACGGGACATCACGATCGCGACGAAAGGAACCACGATGCCGCAGTATCTGATCTCGGTCTGGCACGACGATGCCTACGAGATGGACTTCTCCACCCCCGAGGCGCAACGAATCGGCGCTCAGGTCGGCGCATTCAACGACGAACTGCAGCAGGCGGGCGCGTGGGTGTTCGCAACCGGCCTGTACCCGCCCTCGTCGGCCACCGTGGTGCGCTCGTCCGCGGGCGAAGTGTCGATGACGGATGGCCCGTACGCCGAAACCAAAGAGCAGATGGGCGGCTTCTGGGTCATCGAGGCGGCCGATCTCGAGAGCGCTCTCGACTGGGCCGGTAAAGGGGCCGCAGCCTGCGAGCGGCCTGTCGAGGTCCGGCCCGCAGAGGGATGACCGAACCGCTCGACGAGATCTTCCGGCGCGAAGCCGGACGGTGCACCGCGACGCTGATCCGGCTCCTCGGCGACATCAACCTCGCCGAGGACGCCGTCGCGGAAGCATTCGCCATCGCCGCCGAACAGTGGCCGCGGACGGGCATCCCGCCCAACCCCGGCGGCTGGATCACCACGACCGCCCGCAACCGCGCCATCGACTACCTGCGGCGCGAATCGACTCGCGACGAGCGCCATCTCGCCGCGCACCGACTCCACATCGAGAGCATGGAACCCGACCACGATCCCGAGCTCGACATGCTCGACAACTTCGTCGACGTCGTCGCGGACGACCAGCTTCGGCTCATGTTCCTGTGCGCGCATCCCGCGCTGGCGGCCGACGCGCAGGTGGCACTCATCCTGCGGCTGCTCGGCGGGCTCACCACCGACGAGATCGCGACGGCGTTCGTTGTGACCGAGCCGACGATGGCGCAACGCATCGTGCGCGCCAAGCGCAAACTGCAGGACAACCACGCCTCGTACCGCATACCGCGCGCTGCCGAGTTGCCCGACAGGCTGCACGTGCTGCTCGCCGCGATCTATCTCATCTACACCGAGGCCCACACCGCGACATCCGGTGCGACGCTGACGAGGACGGATCTGTCGACCGAGGCGATCCGGCTCGCGCGCACGCTCGTCGAGCTGATGCCGGACGAGCCGGAGGCGGTCGGTCTGCTCGCACTATTGCTGCTCGGCGAATCGCGGCGACCGGCGCGCGTCGACCAGGACGGCGCGATGGTCCGCCTTGCCGATCAGGACCGCGCGCGATGGGACAAGGCACTGATCGTCGAAGGCCACGGACTCGTGCGCTCTTGCCTGCGCCGCAATCGGCCCGGCCCGTTCCAGATCCAAGCCGCGATAGCGGCCGTGCACGCCGACGCGCCCACCGCAGCGGCGACTGACTGGGCACAGATCGTCGCCCTCTATGACCAGCTCTACGCGCTGCGGCCGACCCCGGTCGTCGCGCTCAACCGCGCAGTGGCCATCGCCGAATTGAACGGGGCCGCGGACGGGCTCGCCGCACTCGAGGCGATCGATGCGACCTCGCTCGCCAGCTACCAGCCGTACCACGCGGCCCGTGCCGACCTGCTGGCGCGGGCCGGCCACCGTGCAGCGGCGACAGCCGCCTACGACCACGCGATCGAGCTGACATCGAACGCCGTAGAGCGCGACTTCCTCGTCCGGCAACGCGCTGCTCTTTGACGCAGAAGAAATCCTCCTCTCTTCGCTGTCGATTCCGCGCTCGCCGTTCGTAGCCAGAATGAGCGGCGAAACGAGTCGCCGCTGAGAGCGAAGGGAACCAGCCCAAATGGGAACCATCCGCGTCCACGAGTTCATCAGCCTCGACGGCGTCATCGACGCACCTACCTGGACGTTCGGCTTCGGCTACGACCCGGCGATGGGACAAGCCATCGGCAACCTGATGTCGAGCTGCTCCGCGATCCTGCTCGGACGCACCACGTTCGAGATGTTCGAGCCGGCCTGGTCGGCGCGCACCGCCGACGAGGACCCCGGAGCGCCGTTCATGAACGAGACAACGAAGTACGTCGTGTCGTCCACCCTGACCGAGACGACGTGGCAGAACTCCGAGATCGTCGGGCCGTACCGCGCCGACGCCATCCGCAAGCTCAAGGACGACGTCGACGGCGGCATCTACGTCAGCGGAAGTGCAACGCTCGTGCACTCACTCATCGCCGACGGGCTGCTCGACGAGCTTCATCTGTTCGTGTACCCACTCTCGCGTGGAGCCGGGCCACGACTGTTCCCCGACGACGTGCCCACGACGTGGTCGCTGGCGCGCAGCGAGACATACGGCAACGGCGTGCTCCACCTGGTGTACACGTCGGCATCAGCTGCGCCAGTCAGCTAGTGGAATGCGACGCCGGGTCGGGGCGTGGTGTCGACGGTCAGCTGGAAGATGTCGGGACGGCTGTAATGCCCGACCGGACGAAGAACTGACGCGCTCGCCGCGCCGCGGCAACATCGATCTCCGCGAGCAGAACCTGCTCCGACTGGACAGCGGGGCCGGCAAGCACGTCTCCACGCGGCCCCACGATCACCGAACGACCCGAGCTCAGCCATTCGTCCTCGGGCCAGAGGTCGCGCCCGGGAAGGTCGGGCGGCAGGTCGGACGCATGCCATGCGCAGTTGACGCCGATAACGGGCAACCGCCCTTAGAGCGCGACGTGCCGCATGCTCGCGACCCACGAGTCCTCGTCGTCCCACGTCGGCGCGAGCCAGATGTCGACGCCCTTCGCATACAGCGCCGCGCGCGCCAACGGCATTTAGTTCTCCCAGCAGATCAGCCCGGACAGCCGGCCGAACGACGTGTCGAGAACGGGCAACATCGACCCGTCGCCCATCCCCCACACGAGGCGCTCGTTGCCCGTCGGCATCAGCTTGCGATGCCGTCCGGCGAGGATGCCGTCCGGCGAGAAGTACAGCAGTGTGTTGAAGATCGTCGAGCCGTGCTGCTCACGCTCGTTCACGCCGATCGCGAGCCAGATCCCGAGCCGCGCAGCCGTTGCGGCCAGCAGGTCCGTCTCGGGGGATCCGATCACGACCGACTGCTCCAAGGGCCGCCCGTAGAGCTGGCGGGCCCTGTCGTCCCACGGCAGGGTGCGCGCGACCCAGTCCGGATAACCGGGCACGAACGCCTCGGGGAAGACAACAAGGTGTGCCCCGTCGCCGGCCGCCTTCTCCGCGAGCGCGATCACCTTGTCGATCGTGGCCGCGGTGTCGAGGAACACCGGCGCGGCTTGCACCGCGGCGACTGTCGTCACGGCCGGCGCCCTGATGCGACCAGCAGTTCGCACGGGCAGACGAAACCGTCCGCGCCGTCGAACTCGCTCAGCCGCTCGCTGATCTCAGCCCACGCCGCCGTACGCCCGGCGTCATCTAGTCCGGCCAGCATCTGGTGCAGCGCGCCGAACGACTCCTGCTCGAAGCGCACACAATCTTCGGTCGACGTCATGCGCAGTGGCGCAGCAATGGTCTGCACCCGCACCTCGACGAAGCCCGCGCGTTCGAACGCGGCCTCGGCAACGCCCGGTGCGCCGAAGCTGAACGGCCCGGGTTGCTCCGGCAGCGGCGGCGGCAGCCCGGCCCGCCGGCGAATCACCGACACCGGAATCGAGAAGAACGGATTGGCCTCGGGCGTCGAGTACACGATGCCCGCGAGATACCCGCCCGTACGCAACGCGCGCAGCATCCCGGTGAACGCGCGACGCTGATCGGGAAAGTAGATGAACCCGACGCGAGATATGACCGCGTCGAAGCTGCCCGGCTCGACGTCGAGGTCTTCGCCGTCGAGCACGTGAGCGCTCACCCACGTCAGCCCCGCGTCGTGCGCCTCGCGCTCGGCGAACGCCAAGATCTGCGGCGAGATGTCCGTCGCGAGCACGCGTCCGGTCGGTCCGACGCGACGGGCTGCGGCGAGCGTCTGACCTCCCGCTCCGGCTGCGACGTCGAGCACCGCCGAGCCCGCGCGGACACCGGCCGCGTCCAGCATCGTCTCGGTGGCCGGGCCGAGCCATGTTTCGAGCGCGTGGCCCCATGCGTGCCACGCGTCCGCTGCCTGTTCCCACTGGCGCAGCGTGGTCGCCTTGTAGGCAACCGGGTCGAACGATGCCGGCGATGTCATCGCACGTCCTCCGAGCTACTCGACCTGGATCCATCCATAGAGGTCCGCGCGATCAGTCGACTCGTAGAGCGCGGTGTGGTCGGTCCGCATGTGTTCGCGGATGTTGTCGACTACCTCGTCATCGGTCGCGCCTCGTGCGACGAAGCCACACTCGCAACGGATCACTCTGGCCATTTGCGTACCTCCGGGACGATGTCCTACCGGTCAGTCATTGGCAGAAGCTTGGCGTGTCGTTGCAAGCCAGGCCAGACGTGGCGGACGTGCGCGTCCAGGTATGCGGCGCGCTCGTCGTGGATCGAGCCGGTGTACGCGTGGACGGGCGGCTGCCCGGGCGGCAGGGCCGCCTGCTCTGCGCGTACCTCGTCCTGAATCGACACCGGCCCGTGCCGCGCGCCGAACTCACCGACGCGATGTGGCCGCGACAGACACCGGGCAACGTCGAAAGCGGCTTGTCGGCATTGCTTTCCAAGCTGCGCGTCGCGCTCGGCCCGCGTTCGATCAGCGGGCGCGGCTCGGTCCAGTTCACGCTCGCCGACGCATGGGTCGATCTCGAGGCCGCGCGCGAAGCCGTGCACAACGCCGAGTCGGCGATCGCGGCCGGTGATTGGACTCGTGCGTGGCCACCGTCCCAAGTCGCGCTGTTCGCGGCCGATCGCGGGCTGCTCATCGGCGAGGAGGGCGACGACACGTACGCGTGGCTGACCGACGAACGCCGCCGCCTCGAGGAACTGCGGCTACGCGCACTCGAGTCGTACGGCACCGCCTGCCTCGGCATCGGTGGCGCCGAGCTCGCCGCCGCCGTCCGGGCCGGACGCGCGCTGACCGAGTCCGCGCCGCTGCGCGAGAGTGGCTGCCGACTGCTCATGCGCGGACTCTTCGCGCAGGGCAATCGCGCCGAGGCGCTTCAGGAGTACCACCAGATGCGCACTGTGCTCCGCGACGAACTCGGCGTCTCGCCGAGCGAGGTCACGCAGCAATTGTTCGCCGAACTCAATGCGTGACTAGCACCGCTGACTGAACGCGTGCACCACGAGCGGAGTCACGCCGGGTTGCTGCCAGATCATCGGCGTACCGGTGCCGGCCGGTTCCTGCAGATGCATCGCGATCGTCTGCGTCTGGCCGCGCGGGAGTTCGAGATCCATGCGGAAGATGGTGTGACCCAGCGACGACTGCACCTCCACCGTCGACTGCTTGCCGTTGAGCGTGACGCTCAACAGCTGCGCGCCGCTGGTGGCGTAGTAGTCGAGCAGCGTGCGGTTGTCCCCGGGCTGCACCGACGAGTCGTGCTTGTCCAGACGGCCGAGCACGTACGGTGGCAACCCGAACGCGGGCGCGCTGTTGGTGATCGTGATCGTCGCGATGACGTCGCGCGTTGCGCCGCAACCCGTGCGGCTGTAGTCGAGCGTGCGCACCATGTAGTAGTCGAGCTTGCCCGCCGCGTTGTTGTTCACGATCACGCCACTGAACGGCCGATTGTCGGCAGGGATCACGCCGCCGTATGTCGTACCGGCGAGCACCTTCTCGACCGTCGGGTTGCTGCTCCACACCTGCAGGCGGTTCTGGTTGGACACCGTCGTGATCGCACGCGCCAATGCCGTTGCGCTGCCCGCTCCGCTCGTCAGCTTGGTCGACGAGGCTTTGAGGATCGAGACCAAGAAGTCCTTGCGCGCGAAGTTGTCCGAGAACAACGTGTACTCGTCCTTCTCGGTCAGCGACACGATGTTGGCTGCGCTCACGGCGATGCCGTCGGGCAATGTCACCGGACCGGTCACCGCCAAGAAGGCAGCGAGCGCGGACGGATCGACCGCCATCGCGCCGTCGAGGTGCTGACCGCTCACGGCCGTCCACATTTTCGACCAGATCTGCGCTGCGTACGGGAAGTTCGGGCTGAGGTTCGAGTTGACGATGAAGTTCGCGGGATCGCCGTTGCCGTACGTGGCGTCAAAGTCCTTGCCGAAGTCGAGCCCGGTGTGCACGCGCTGCTTCGTCGCGGCGGGCAAGAACTCGGCATCACTGCCGAAGTGCGTGAAGCTCACCTTGCCGTTGTGGGTCTCGACGATCGCGAACGCACCCGGCAGGCCTCCGGTGCCGCGCATCTCGGACTCGTTCTGCATCGCGATGATGTACCGCTGCGTGCCGTCGGCGCCGAGCATCGTCGGCAGGATCTGCGTCGCGTTGGCCGCGGCGTCCACATATCCGACGATCGAGTGCAACTGCAGAGAGAAGCTCAGCCGGGCGTGGTTGATCGGGCCGAACCACGTGTTGGACGGCAGGTGGTCGACCTGCGAGATTGCGTGATCGAGCTGTTGCGCAGCAATCCGCAACTGCGGCGCGGCTTGCTGCAACGGGCCGAGCCGCACCGTGTTGCCGGACGCGCGCAGCGTGCGCGGATCGAGGGTGTTCGCGATGTGCAACAACGTCGTCAGCCCGTCGGTGCCGACGAACTTGCCGGCCGCGGTCGCGCCGCGCATCACGTCGAACGGATCGCCGAAGTACGGCACCTCGGACATGGCCCACCACGCCGGACCGGATGTCAGCAGGTGGGCGCGCTTGGCCAGCGACGGGATGCCGGCCGCCTCGTGTTCAGCATCGTTGAGCCTGCCCTGCGCGACGAACAGCTTGACCGTCTGCAGCCGATCCTCGAGCCTTTGCACCTGTTGCCGCGCGAGCAGCCCGGTGACGACGACCCACAGGATCGCGAGCGCCGCGAGCCCACCCACACCGAGCCAGAGGTTGCGCCTGAACCGGCCGCTGGCGAGCACGTAGCGAACGCGCGTCTCGATCCGCGCAAGCCGCGCATTACTCGTGAAGATCGGTCGCGAACCGCGCCTACGAGAAGACCGACGACGACCAGACAGGTGAACTCCAAGGAAGCAGGTACGGAGCCTTGGCGCAGATTATCCGATCACCACGATGCCAGAAGGACGCTTTGCCGACCGATCGGTCAGGTCAGGCTCTTCTTGACCTCGTCGTAGATCCAGCGATAGGTGCGCTCCAGGCCGTCGGCGAGGGTGGTTGACGGCTGCCAGCCGTAGCGCCGCACGATCTCGGTGTTGTCGCTGCTGCGGCCGCGCACGCCCTGCGGAGCGGTCAGGTCGTACTCGCGCTCGACGGTGACGCCCGCGATGCCCTGAACGATGTCGACGAGCTGATTGATCGAGACCAGCTCGGCGCTACCGAGGTTCACCGGCACGGGATCATCGGCCGCAGTGATCATCTGCGTGCCGTAGACGCAGTCGTCGATGTACATGAAGCTGCGCGTCTGCTTGCCGTCGCCCCAAATCGGGATCGTCCGCTCGCCGGTGATCGCAGCGGTCGCCACCTTGCGGCAGATCGCCGCCGGCGCCTTCTCGCGGCCGCCGGTCCACGTGCCGTACTCGCCGTAGACGTTGTGATAGCGCGCGACGCGCGTCTGCACGCCGTAGTCCTCGAGGTAGTGGCGGCACATCCGCTCGCTGAACAACTTCTCCCAGCCGTAACCGTCCTCCGGCATGGCCGGATACGCGTCCGCCTCCTTGAGCGGCACGACATCCGGGCTGGTCTGGTGCTCGGCCGCATACACGCATGCTGACGACGAGTAGAAGTACCGCTCGACCTCGGCCTCGTGTGCGGCCTGCAGCACGTGCGTGCTCGTCAGGACTGACATCATGCAGGCGGCCTTGTTGTTCTCGATGAACCCCATGCCGCCCATGTCGGCGGCGAGGTTGTAGACGACCGCGGCGCCGTCGACCGAGGCCCGCGCCTGCTCGATCAGGGAGACGTCACGCACCTCGTTGTCGGCGTCGGGGTGCACCTGGTACCACTCGTCGAACGGCTTGACGTCGACGCCCCGCACCGACTTGCCCTGCGAGAGCAACGACCTCACCAGGTGCCCGCCGATGAACCCACCGGCACCCGTCACGACTGCGTCGATCGTCTTCAACGTGAATGACCTCCACGCTGACCAACGACCGAATCGTCCGCGCGTAACGTCCGCGCGAGGTCGATCAGGAGATCGACTGCACCTCGACAGGCTGTGCCTCGCCCTGCTCGCGGCGTCCGCCCTTGTTCCCACGGCCGCGGCGCGAATGCGTCGGCGCGTCGTTCTCGGCCCGGTAGTAGGTGTAGCCGTACTCGCTGCTGCGCCGCGGCGGCACCCGGTTGAGCACGACGCCGAGCAGGGTCGCGTCGACGCGGTCGAGCGTGGCGACGGCGCGCTTGACGTGCGCGTCGGTCGTCATGCCGACGCGCGCGACCAGCAGGGTTCCGTCGGCGAGGGCGGCGACCTCGGAACCGTCCGCGACGGGCAGCAGCGGCGCGGTGTCGCACACCACGTAGTCGACCTTGTCGAGCAGCGAGCGGATCACGTCGCGGACGTAGGACGACGCGAGCACCTCGCTCGGGTTCGGCGGCGTCGGGCCGGACGTCAACACGTAGAAGCTCGAACCGGCGTTCTGCAGCGCCTCGGTGAGGTCGATCTGGTGGATCAGCACGCTCGTCAGACCGACCGGGCTGAGCAGGCCGAGCACCTTCGCGACCGTCGGGCGGCGCAGGTCGGCATCGACGAGGCAGACGCTGAAGCCGGCCTCGGCGAGCGTGGACGCCAGGTTGATTGCGACCGTCGTCTTGCCCTCGCCCGGGATCGAGCTCGTCACCGCGATCACGCGCGGGTGCCGGTCGACATTGGCGAACTGCAGATTGGCGCGCAGCTGGCGGAAGTTCTCGGCACGCATGTTGCGCGTGCCGGCACGCGTCGCGATCGGGTGCCGTTGCGTCTTCGGGTCCTCGACGATGACGCCCATCGTCGGCGACTGCGAGACCTTCGACAGCTCGTCCGCGGTCTTGATGCGGGTGTCGAGGATGTCTCGCGCGACCGCGAGCGCGATACCGACGAGCAGGCCGAAGACCAGGCCGAGGATCAGGTTCAGCAGCAGCTTCGGCGAGTCAGGCGAACTGGGTCTGGTCGCGACCTTGGTGATGAACAGCCGCACGGACGGCTGGTTCTGGCCGGTGACCGTTGCGTAGCCCTGCGCGACGTCCTGGAACGCGCGCGCCGCCGAGTTGGCGATGTTCGTCGCGCGGTCGGCGTTTCCGTCCGACGCGGAGATGTAGAGAATCGTCTGCGAAGGCGGCGCGCTCGCCGAGATCTTCGACTTCAACTGCGACTGCGGGATGTCGAGGTCGTTCTGCACTCGCTGCAGCACGTCCGGGCTGTTCACGATCGCCGTGTAGGTCTGCACGAGTGCTTGCGCGAAGGCCACGGCCTGGTACTGCGTGGCCGGGTCGGCGTTGCCGTTGGACTGGACGAACAGCTGCGCGGTGGCCTTGTAGGTCTTGTTGGTCAGGACCGTGACGACGCCGGCGACGACGACGCCGAGAAGCACCAAGGACACGATCAACTTCCAGCGTTCGCTGAAGACGCGTAGGTACGAGCGAAGGTTCACCAGGGAAGCCTTTCGTGCGGCACACGGTCACGGCAGCCGTGTTAAGGGCATGCTGTTGAGCGATGTTAGCTGCCGTCCGGCGGTTGTCCTGCCGAACCGGCCCGACGTCTCTAGACGTTTATCAGCATCGGCAGAATCTCAACGAGATGTAACCCATTTTGGCGTTTATCCTTCCGGGAACGGTCCGGGGCCGGCGGGTCGGGACGATCGGGGATCTGGGGAGTCATGCAGCGTTCGAGGCTGAGGGAATCGGGGCTGTTGGCGATCCCGATCGTCATCGCCGTGGTCGTCGAGGTCGTCGCCCTGCGCCTGGGCAGCACCGGCCAGCTGATCCTCGGCGTGCTGGCGGCCCTCGTGGCGATCAGCGTGATCATCTCGTTCGACATGGGCTCGGTCGGCGTGCTCGCCGCGTGCTTGTGCGCGCTCACGCTCACCTGGAACGGGTGGCACGTCGGTGGCATCAAGCCCGGTGACGCGCTGATCTTCGGCACCCTGCTGTGCTTCTTGCTCGCCGGAACCACGGGCGAGGCCGGACCTCGGCTGCCGTGGTGGATAAAGACGCTCGCCTTCGGGATCTTCGGCGTCGCGATGCTGCACGTGATGTTCCCGATGAGCGACACGTACATCGACCAGCGCATCGTGTTCACCGGTAAGGGCAAGCCGGCGCCGCACCTGCTCGACCTGCCGTCGTCCAACCTGCACGTCGCGTTCAAGTTCATCGTCGCGATCGCACTGGTGCCGCTGATCTTCGCTCTTGCTGCGCGCCGCGACAAGCGCGCTCCGTACTGGCTCGGACTGGCCTTTGCGATCGGCGCGGCGGCGTCGGGCTGGGCGGCGGGCATCGACCGTGTCACGCACATCGGTATCAGCCGCATCATCACCGGCGTCGCAGGTCCTGGCTCGCGCCAGATCGGGTTTGCCGGCCAGCCGAACTACCTCGCCGCCGGTCTCGTGCTGGCCATCCCGTTCGCGGTGTGGCTGCTGTTCTCCGCCAAGAAGCTGGACCGGTTCATCGGCGGGTTCGCTCTGGTCGGCATGGTCTTCGGCGTCTACGCGTCCGGCTCGCGCGGCGGCGCCGTGTCCGCTGTGCTGGCGCTCGGCGTGAGCATCCTGTCGGTGCCGCGCGCGCGGCGCTACACGATCGCCACCACGCTCGCGGGCATCGGCTTCATCGCGGTGATCGTCGCGGTGCTGCCCGGGTTCGGGCGCTCCATCCTGCGCTCGGTGCGTCTGATCGGCGGTGGCGCGAGCACGGCGGGCAGCGACATCCAGCGCAGCCTCGCCGCGACGCAGGGCCACCACGACTTCTTCCACTCGCCGTTCTACGGCGTCGGACTGCAGGCCTCCTTCGACGCGTCGCAGGTGTACCTGCAAGAGCTTGCGTCCGGTGGACTGCTGCTGTTCATCTGCATGCAGATCTACATGGCCGGCTGGGTGCTCACCGGGTACAAGATGTCGGCGCGCTTCCATCTCGCCGGTGCGATCGCCGCGTCGGCGATCGCGGCCCTCGCGCTGAACTTCTTCGAGGCCGACCTCACCGACCGCTTCTACTACGTGCCGGCCGGCATCCTCGTCTCGCTCATGTACGCGGCCGCACACGGCTACACGTCCGAGGAGCAGGACGGCCCGCCTCCGGCGCCGCCCGCGGCCCTTCATCACGAG
>DATGFB010000134.1:0-2369 GCA_035309605.1 Jatrophihabitantaceae bacterium | reverse complement strand
CTCGTCCTGACGCTCGGCGGCACTGCCTACCTGTACCTCGCGCCGTGGGTGGCCACTGCGGTCGTCGTGCTCATGGCGGCCGTGGTCGCGTCCTACCGGCAGCTCGTCCGGGCGTACCCGACCGGTGGCGGCGACTACGAGGTCGCGACGAAGAACATCGGCAAACCCGCCGGCGTCATCGTCGCGAGTGCGTTGCTCGTCGACTACGTCATGACCGTGGCGGTCTCGGTCTCGTCGGGAGTCGACAACATCATCTCGGCGGCACCGTCGTTGCACCACCAGCGGGTCGAGATGGCCATCGGGTTCGTGATCGTGCTGGCGGCCGTCAACCTGCGCGGGCTGCGTGAGGCGGGCCTCGCGTTCGCGGCGCCCACGTACATGTTCGCGACGGGCGTCTACATCATGATCGCGACCGGGCTGTTCCGCGTCATCGCGGGCAACAAACCCGTCGCGGAGAGCGCGAAGTATCACGTGGTCGCCCATCACGGATACGGCTCACTAGCCTTCTTCGCGCTGACCTTCTTCACGCTGCGCGCGTTCTCGTCCGGCTGCACCGCGCTCACCGGCGTCGAGGCGATCGCCAACGGTGTCCCTGCGTTCGAGAAGCCGAAGGCGAGGAACGCGCAGATCACGCTGGTGATGATGGGCACGCTCGCGGTCACGATGTTCATCGGCCTCACCGTGATGGCGCTGATCACGAAGGTGCACATCACCGACCCGACGACGAACAGTTGCGGTTTGGTCGGCGTGCCCGGATGTGCGCATACGCCGCAACGGACCGTGATCGCGCAAGTCGCGAGCTCGGTGTTCGGCGGACCGCACTCCATCGGCTTCTTCTACGTACAGACGACGACGGCGCTCATCCTGGTGCTCGCCGCGAACACCGCGTTCAACGGGTTCCCGCTGCTCGGCTCGATCCTGGCGCGCGACAAGAACCTGCCGACGCAGCTGAACACGCGCGGCGACCGGCTCGCGTACAGCAACGGCATTCTGATGCTCGCCGTCGTCGCCGGGTTCCTGATCTTCATCTACAAGGCGGACGTCACACGGCTGATCCAGCTGTACATCATCGGTGTATTCACGTCGTTCACCCTCGGGCAGACCGGAATGGTGCGGCATTGGAATCGCCTGCTGCGCACCGAGCGCGATCCCAACGAGCGGCGGCGCATCATGCGCTCGCGGGCGATCAACGCGTTCGGTGCGAGCTTCGCCGGTGTCGTGCTCGTCATCGTGATCTTGACGAAGTTCACCAAGGGTGCCTACCTCGTCCTGATCGCAATGCCGATCCTCTACGCGCTGATGCGAGGCATCAACAAGCACTACACCCGTGTCGCGGAGGAGCTCGCGAGCGACGAGGTCGGCCTCACGCTGCCGGCACGCAACCACGTCATCGTGCTCGTCTCGAAGGTGCACAAGCCGACGCTGCGCGCGCTCGCGTTCGCGCGCGCCACGCGGCCGGACACGCTGACAGCGCTGACCGTGAACGTCGACGACGAGGCGACCCGGCAGTTGCTCGCGGAGTGGGAGCGCCACGACCTACCGGTGCCGCTCACCGTGCTCGAGTCGCCCTACCGCGAGGTCACCAAGCCGGTCATCGCCTACATCAGGCAACTTCGTGCCGACCGGCCGCGTGACGTCGTCAGCGTGTTCATCCCCGAGTACGTCGTCGGGCACTGGTGGGAACAGCTGCTGCACAACCAGTCGGCGCTGCGGTTGAAGGGACGACTGCTGTTCCAGCAGGGCGTGATGGTCACGAGCGTGCCGTGGCAACTCGACTCGAGCCGCGAGATGACCGAAGGCGAGAGTCCGATCCGTGCCGTGCTGCGCGACGCGGCCGAACGCACCCGTGCGGACGAGGGGAAGCGGCTCGACGAAGAGGCCTCGGCAGGCCGTGACTGACGGCGCGTCGCTCGTCGGCGCGCGGATCGAGCTCGAGGTCGGCGGGCCTGCCCACGGCGGGTCGTGCGTCGCGCGGCACGAGGGCCGGGTCGTGTTCGTGCGGCACGCACTGCCGGGCGAGCGGGTGCGCGCGGTCGTGACCGAGGACCGCGGCGGGTCGTACCTGCGGGCGGATGCGGTCGAGATCGTGGACGCCGCGGCCGGGCGCGTGGTCCCACCCTGTCCCCACGCCGGCCCGGGACGGTGCGGCGGCTGCGACTGGCAGCATGCGAGCGCCGCAGTGCAACGGGAGCTGAAGGCCGATGTCGTGCGCGAGCAGTTCCGCCGCCTGGCCGGCATCGACGTGACGGAACTGCTCGCCGGCGTCGAAGAGCTGCCGGGCGGACTGCTCGGCTGGCGAACGCGCACCACGTACGCGACGGATCCGGCCGGGCGGCTCGGGCTGCACCGGCACCGCTCGGCCGAGGTCG
>DATGFB010000133.1:0-3501 GCA_035309605.1 Jatrophihabitantaceae bacterium | reverse complement strand
GGCCGCGCGGTCGTGCCGGACGTGTAGTTGATCGTCGCCGTCGCCGCTTCGTCCGGTGTTGCCCATTCGCGCGGCTCCGTGTCGAAGTCGTAGAGCGCGTCGTCGTCGCCGAGCACGAACTTGTGCCGCACATCCAGGCCGTCCAGGACGTCCTTCACGGCCGGGTCGCCGTACACGATCTGGGCGCCGCTGTGCCGCACGATGTAGTCGATCTCCGCCGCGGCCAGCCGGAAGTTGATCGGCACGAGGATGCGTCCCCAACCGGAGACGCCGAAGAACGAATGCAGCAACCGCGCCGAATTCTGCGAGATCACCGCGACGCGTCCACCGACAGGCACGTCGAGCGCGTCGAGCCGAGCCGCCTGCGCGCGTGCCCGTGCGGCGAAGTCGCGGTAGGTCAACTCACCGAGGCTCGGTGCGGGCTGATCCGGTTCGTCGACGACCGCGATGCGGTCGCCGTAGACGAACTCGGCGCGATCGAGGAAGTCGCGAACCGTCAGCGGATAGAACATCGCCTCAGGTTAGGGCGTGCGTTGCCTTCCTCGACATGTCCTTGACCGCATTGACGTAACCGCTCGCCTTGGCCGCGGGAACCGCCGTGCGCACCCGTGCCGCTTGGCGGGCGCGACGCGACTTCTTCTGAATCGGCTCGAGCACGGCGTCGGCCATCAGGCTGGCGCCGATGCCGAGCAGCCACGCGTCCTTTGCGATGGCGATGCCGTCCTCGCTCGGGCGCGGGTCGTTCGGCGCGCGGCGCATCCCCGGCGTGCGCCAGTACAGGCCGAGCAAACTGCCGGAGAAGGTGACCAGGCCGGCACCGGCGACGAACGGCGACACGAACGGCGCCAGCAGCGCGACGCCGAGGCCCATCTCGGCAACTCCGACGCCCTTGGTGAACAACTTGGCGTCGACCTTCTCGAACACCGGGTAACCACCTGACGCGAAGCCGTGCAGCCCCTTTGCGTGCTCGTCACCGGCGCGTACCAAGTCGAAACCGGCGGACAAGATGTAGGCACCCGTTGCGATGCGCAGCGGTGCCCTGCGGATCATGGCGGACAGGCTCATCAGAACGCCTCCCGGATTCGAAGGTCGGCGCTGATGCCGGCCTCACTCCGCTCATACCCGGGACGGCAGCCACATATGCGCGTGCCATTCAGCGGTCGGTCTCGATACGGGCCGAAGCCTCGCGCCAAGTTCGGCGTGATCGCCACCTGAACCGGCCCTGAGCCGCATCCGCCGGCACGTCAGCGACGGTCCAGACTCATATGATGAATCGTGGTCGGCCCGGCGCCGTCGCCTGTCTGCTCGGGTTGGCTGTAGGCGTGTTGGCGCCGGGCGCGGCAACCGCGGCACCCACCGCGAATCCGGGCGCTCAGGGCGCTGCCCCGAATCCCGCTGTCCACCACTTCAACGTCGACCAGATCTGGCGGACCGGCAACCGCGGGAGCGGCGCCACGGTCGCGTTGCCGTTTCCGATGACCGACGCGCATCCGGAGCGCGAGCTGGCCCGCCGCGTTCCCGACGGCGCCGTCGCGTCGCGGGTGAAATTCGCGACGCCGTTCGCCGACACCGCACCGCGCTGCGGTGTCACCCCCACTCCGTCGGATGCGTGCGAGGCCGGGTGGTCCGAACTCATCCTCGACATCAGCACGATCCTCTCGTTCGCACCCGACGCGCAGGTCCTCGTCGTCCAGGCCCAGCCGCGCACCGCCGCCGACGAGATCGGCGTGCACTCGCTCGACGAGGTGCTGCGCGCAGTCGACTGGATCACCGCGGGCCGGCACGCCGACGTCGTCTCGATGAGCTTCGACATCGCCGAGGCCGAGCCGGGCGCGACCCAGCACCTGCGCCAGATCGACGGACCGCTGGCGCGCGCCTACCAAGCCGGCATCCCGGTCGTGGCTGCGTCGGGCGACTGCGGCTCGACCGACGACGTCGGCGCGGGCGACGCACGATGCGGACACGTCAGCCGTTCGCCGACCGTCGCGTGGCCGGCCTCGAGCCCGTACGTCATCGCCGTCGGCGGCCTCGCTCCCCTCGGCCGACTCGGTTACGACCCGCTCTGGTTCAGTTCCGGCGCAGGAAGGTCGGTGCTGTACAACGCGCCAACCTGGCAGGCACGTCTGGCCGGGCACGTCACGTCGCGGTCGGTCCCGGACATCACGATGGGCGCGCAACGGGCGACCTCGGAGTCGGCAGCGCAGTTCGCGGCCGTCCTCGCGCTCGTCGTGCACGCGTGGCACGCCCGCTTCGGGCCCCTTCCGCCCGGTGCGGTGTTGCCGGCGCTCTACGCGCTCGGCGCACACGGCGCGGCGGACGGCATCGTCGACGTGCGATCGGGCAACAACACGTTCCAGGTCTGCGCCTCACCGGGTTCATGCCTGACCGTCCCGGGTGTGGCGGCGGGCGCCGGATTCGACACCGCCTCCGGCTGGGGCACCATCGACGCCGCGCGATTCGTACCCGCGTTGGTCGCCGCGATCGGAGCACCCACAGCCGACCGCACCGCATCCCCGAAGACCCGGTCGTCGAGCACCGAGGCACGTCCCGACCCGACCGGCCCGACGTCGACCGCCCACAGGGGCAACGACGAAGGTCCATGGGCCGGTGTCGCTGCGCTCGCCGTTGTCCTCGGCAGCATTACCGGCTGGGCATGGCGGCGGCACCGGCGCCGGCCGTGAGGCTTCGGTCGATATGTCGTGCGCCCATGGCAGTTCGCTGCCTCCCGGCAACGTGCCGGGCTTCGAGATCCGTGCCGTCAAGTACAACTCGGCGCAGACTCATACCCAGGACGGCAGCCACATGTGCGCGTGCCATTCGCTGTAGGTGAGCAGGCCGCCGGTGAAGATCGGCCACATCCACACGAAGTCTGCGAAGACGATCGCCATGAACGCCGACACGCCGCCGATACCCCAATAGCGCCGGGTCAGCGCGCGTTTGTCGCGGACGGCGTCGCCGGTGCGCCGAAGCGCCGGGCCCATGAGCGTGCCGAGCGCAAGCGTCAGGCCGAGTATCAGGAACGGCACGAGCGGGGCCATGTAGAAGAGGAACATCGTGCGCTTGAGGTCGGCGAACCAGGGCGCCCAGCCGGCGAGGAACGCGATCCACACGGCACCGGCGCGCCAGTCGCGTGTCGTGATCCAGTGCCACCCGAGCCAGATCAGCATCGGTATGAACGCCCACCACATCAGCGGCGTGCCGATGAGCAGGATCGTCCGTGAACACAGGCTCGCGCCGCACGCATGCGAGTCGCCGTTGTAATAGAAGTCGACCGGCCGGCCGAGCACGAGCCAACTCCACGGATTCGACCGGTACGGGTGGTAGCTGGTCAGATGCGTGTGGAAGCGGTACGCATCGAGCGTGTACGCGCCGAGAGAGCGGATCGGGCTCGGTACCCAGCCCCAGTTCCACGGCATGTGGATCCCGAACGGGAGGTTCAGGCGCGTGGACGTGCTGTGCGTGTCGGCCCAGTGCCGGTTCCACGAGTTCTCGCCGGTGAAC
>DATGFB010000132.1:0-2583 GCA_035309605.1 Jatrophihabitantaceae bacterium | reverse complement strand
TGCACCGGGTCGATGGTTTGCGGTGCCGTCCAGCCGAACTGCTGGGTGGCTGTGACGACCGATGATCCGGCAGGCGCTTGCGAGGCTTCCTCGCTGAACACGGTGTAGCTGTAGGTCGTGCCGGTCGTCAGCCCGGTGTCGGCGTAGGACGAGACGCCCGCGTCCACGTTGGCGACCAACGTGCCGTCGGCCTCGGTCGCCGGCGGCACGTTGGTCGACGTCCGGCGGATCTGCTGGCCGGTGACGAGCGGAGACCCGGACGGCGTCCAGCCCAGCGTGATACCCGTCGTGGTGCTCGACGTCGCCACGAGGTCGACGGGCGGCGGGGTGTTCGTCGTGTAGTAGCCGGCGACGTCCATCAGGATGCGTGCCTTGCCGTTGTGGATGCTCACCTGGGCCTTGCCGCGCACGAGTTCGACCGTCACCAGATTCGAGATCGCCTGACCCGCGACGAACTCCTGCGCCGCGACGACCGCGTCCTGCCCGTACGGCGTCACGCGGACGTACGAGGTGCTTTGCGGCTGGTAGACCTCGGTGTTCACGACGACGGCGGTCGCGTCGGCGGGTACGCCGACCACGCCGCCCAGCGTCACCACGACGGGCGTCAGACCGACCGACACGGTGTTCGAGTCGTACGCGCGCGCCGTCGGCAGCGGCACATACGTCGCGCCGTTCGTGTCTGTGTTCGTGTCGCTGAAGTAGCCCTCGACGTCCATGAGAATGCGCGCCTTGCCGGCGTGCACGCTGACTTGCGCCTTGCCCGAGACGAGCTTGACGACGACGAGATTCGAGATCGCCTTGCTCGCGCTGAACTCCTGCGTCGCGACACCTGCGTCCTGTCCGAACGGCGTCACGCGCACGTAGGAGCTGGTGGTCGGCCCGTACACCTCGGTGTTCACGACGACGGCCGTCGCATCGTCCGGAACGCCCGCGACGCCCGCGAGCTGCACCGGGACCGGCGTAGCCGCGATCGAAACCGTGCCCGAATCGTAGGCGCGCGCCGTCGGGAGCGCGTTGAACAGCGAGCCCGGGCTGTAGGTGTAGTAGCCCGCGACGTCCATCAGGATGCGCGCGCGGCCGGCGGATACGTGCACCTGCACCTTGCCGTTGTTGAGCTTGACGACCACAAGGTTGGAGATGGCCTGACCTGCGGAGAACTCCTGCGAGGCGACGCTCGAGTCCTGATTGAACGGCGTGATGCGCACGTAGCCGCCCGCAGTCGGGCCGTAGACCTCGACGTTCATGGCCACCGCGATCGCGTCCGTCGGCACACCCGCAACGCCGGCGAGGGTCACCGCGACCGGTGTCTGCGCGATGGAGGCGGTGGTGGAGTCGTAGGCGCGCGTCGTGGGCAACGGCATGAACTGGCCGCCACCGACGTTGGGCGCCGCGATGCTGGCGGCAGCGGAGGCCATGGTTGCCACTTTGGCCGTGCTGGCCACGCGGGTCGGAACGCTCGCCCGGACGCGGCGCGGTCCAGGGTCGGTCACCCGGGCGTGAGAGCGAGTGCCACCGGACGGCGCCGGCGCCTTAGCCGCCGGTACCGGCGTTGCTTGCGCGCCGGGAATGACGGCGAAGCCCAGGACTGACGCTGCGATCGCACCCCACAGAATCGCTCGGCGTGGACGGGTGGCGTGCAGCGATCGCGACACTGCGTTCTCCTTGATCGAATACTGGTTCGCGGGGCAGCCTAGGGCACGACCAATCGGGCGCAAAGGCGAACCGCGCGGCCGCCGGAGACGGTCGAACAGTCGGCAGGATCGTTGCCGGCGCGCGCAACAAACCGAACCTGCTCAGCCGTCGAAGCCGCACATTCTGCGACGCGTCGGGCCAGATGGCATCTCGTCCCGGTGTCAGTGACGGCGGCTGCCGTCGCCTTAGGTGCGCGGCGGGTCGCACAAGATTTGCGAATTCGGCCGCCACACTGTGCGCGTGGATCGCCGGGAGTTCATGACTGCGCTGGCTGCGGGCATGACCGTGACGCTCGCGGGCTGCACCGGCTCGTTGCGTAGCGGCGTGCCGCAGGCCGTCGCCACCTCTGCGGCATCATCTGCCACCGCGATCCCGACGGGCACGCCGTCTTCCGTCAAGGCCAACCCGACGTCCGGAGTGCCGCGCGTCCCTACTGCGCAACCGACGGTGGCCGGCACCGAGGCACCGCGCGTCATCTCTCAGTTGCCCGATTCGGCCCGCGTCGCAGACAAGTTCGCGCTCACCGTCGACGACGGCGTCTCGACCGCGGTGCTCGAGGCGTACGTCGATTTCGTCATCGCGTCGGGCATCCGCGTCACGTTCTTCGTAAACGGTGTCTACGAGTCGTGGACCGTCGTGCGCAACAAGCTCGCGCCGCTCGTCGAATCCGGCCAGGTACAACTCGGCAACCACACGTGGAATCACCCGAGCATCACCGGATTGTCCGATGCCGAGATCACCGACCAGTTGGTGCGCAACGAACGCTTCCTGTCCAACACGTTCGGTGTCACCGGACGTCCCTACTTCCGCCCGCCGTACGGACACCACGACACGCGCACCGACAACATCACCGACTCGCTCGGGTATTCGCGCACGGTCATGTGGTACGGC
>DATGFB010000131.1:0-3899 GCA_035309605.1 Jatrophihabitantaceae bacterium | reverse complement strand
GACGGCAGCGACTACGAGTTCGAGTGGCCGGTCGAGACGAAGCTGCTCGACTTCTTGCTGTCCAAGGGACTCGACGCACCGTTCTCGTGCCGCCAGGGCGCGTGCAGTGCGTGCGCGTGCATCCTCGACGCGGGCGAGGTGTCGATGGAGAACAACGAGATCCTCGACGACAACGACCTCGCCGAGGGTTATCGGCTTGCCTGCCAGTCACATCCGGCGACCGAGCACGTCAAGATCCGCTACTCCTGAGCGTCCTTCTCCGCGACGGCCTTCATCCGCTCCAGCGTGCGGCGCATGTCGTTCACGTTGCGCTTGCCGCGGAACGGCCCGAGCAGTGTCCAGTAGACACGGAGCAGCGGATTGTGCGCGAGCTGAAAGGACTCGGTCACGTCGGTGCCGCTGCCCGACGGCGCAAGGCGGTAACGCCACGTGTTGGTCGGCCGGTCGTGGATCAGCACGTCGAAGCCGAAGTCGCGCTCGGGCTCGCAGTAGCGCACCCGGCAGGTGGTCCAGTACGTCGGGCCCATCTCGTTACGGCGCACGTGCCCGCGAAAGCGCGCGCCGACCGCCGGCCCGGTGGCACCGCCCAGCCAGTGCGCTTCGAACGTCTCCGGGCTGAACTCGCCGATGCGAGTGATGTCGGAGACGAGGTTCCATACAGTCCTCGCATCGGTGTCGAAGTGGACGGTCACAGATCCGCGCATCTCGGCATCGTCGCAGAGCGGCGCCCGGCTGGCGCGCCGAGCGTGCACACATCACGTATCGAAGTCGCACCTTTTGTACCTGGTGGCGCAGGACGTGCGGTGCTTTGATCAGGCACCTAGCCGGACGCAGTTCGGCGGCCGGCTACGACCGGTACGGGGGTGGTCCCATGGCAGAAATGCGCATCAGCAACCTGGAACGAGACGGTGAGCACCGTCAGTTCGCCGCGCACGGACACGCGGAGTTGGGAAGTGCAGGTGGCACCACGTTCCTGAGGGGCGTGTTCGAGCCGGGCTGGCGCTGGTCGCAGGACGTGAAACCGATCGCGGGCACCGATTCGTGCCAGACGCACCACCGGGGTTACACGGTCTCCGGAAGCATGACCGTCCGCTCGAACGACGGCACGGAGATCACGTACGCCGAGGGCGACCTGTTCGACATCCCGCCCGGTCATGACGCCTGGGTGAACGGCGACGTGCCGTGCGTGATGGTGGACGCGTCGCCGGATGCGGCGAAGTACGCGCGATCAGCGGACCTCGCGCCGGCAGAGGACGACAACATGAAGCTGGTGCGTCGCGGGTACGAGGCGTTCAACACCGGTGACATGGCCACGCTGCGCGAGCTGCTTGCCTACGACGTCGTGCAGCACGTACCCGGCAAGAGCCAACTGTCCGGGACGTACAAGGGACTCGACGCGGTGCTCGCCTACTACGGCAAGATCGCCGAGCTGACCGGCGGGCAGTACTCCGCCGACCTGCTCGAGGTACACGGTGACGGAGAAGGGCACGTCATCGCGGTTCACCAGTCGACCGGCACCCGTAACGGGCAGACACGCGTCGCCCGCCAGTCCATCTTCTTCACGTTCCTCGGAGGCAAGGCGACCGACCTGCTCGAGCTGCGTGCGGACCTCGCGGGAGACGACGCGTTCTTCGCGTAGCCCAGCACGTGACGACGCCGAGCCTCTGACGGCCCGGCGTCGTCACGTGTGGGTCTCGAACCATTCTCGCGACACGAACTTCGGCACGCACATCGCCCACGCGTCGACGATGAGCTCGCGCAGCCGATCCTGGTCGAGTTCGGACATGCGCGCGTTGAGCCACTGGTAGCGCTCGTCGGACTTGGCTGGCGGCAAGAAGAGTTCGGGCTCGGCCGCCAGTGCCGTGGCACGTTCGTCGCGGGGGAAGCCGAAGCCGAGAACTGTCTCGTCGCGCGAGAGCGCCGCGAACACGATCCGCCCGACGCGCCACTTCACCCGGTCGCGTAACACTGCCTCGTACGCGCGCGGCAGCTCGCGGGCGATCGCGCGGATGTCGTCCGACGTCACCACGCCGCAAATGTGGCAGCGGGCACCGACAACGCGCGGCCAGTGTCGCCGGGCGTGCTACTCGATGTCGAAGATGGAGTTCAACGCGGTGATCTCCAGGACCTTGACCACGCGGACGCCGGGGTTGCGCAATAGCAATCGCTTGCCTGCGTCGAGGGTGCGCCTGCGCAGCCGCACGAGCGCTGCGATGCCGGTGGAGTCGATGAAGGTGACCTCGGACAGATCGAGCACCAGCTGGTGCGTATCGGGCGCGTCCAGGCCGGCCGACGCGGTCGTGGTGAGTTCAGGCGCGGTCTGCGCATCGAGTTCGCCCGTCACGGCGACCACGCAAGCATCACCCTCCGTTGTCGGCCTCACCGAGAACTCCGCCACGCGCACAACCTACCCAGGTCCGAAAGCCGACTAGACCGCTGCGGGTGCCCGCTCGGCCTGAATCTCCAGCGCGATGTCGATCAGCTGGTCCTCCTGGCCGCCGACGAGCTTGCGCTGCCCGGCGCGTACGAGGATCTCCGCGCCGGAAACGCCGTAGCGCTCCGCCTGCCGGTACGCGTGCTTGAGGAAGCTGGAGTACACACCGGCGTAACCCATCATCAGTGCCATGCGGTCGAGGCGGCACTCGTCCGGCATCGCGGGCAGCACCACGTCCTCGGCCGCGTCCACGATCGTGAAGAAGTCGATGCCGGTGCGGTAGCCGAGCTTGTCGCACACGCCGACGAACGCCTCGACCGGCGTGTTGCCGGCGCCTGCACCGAAGCGCCGCGTCGAGCCGTCGATCTGCACCGCGCCGGCCCGCGCCGCGGCGACCGAGTTCGCGACCGCGAGGTCGAGGTTCTCGTGGCCGTGGAAGCCGACCATCGCGTCGTTGCCGAGTTCGGCGACGAGCGCGGACACCCGCTCGCTCACCTGCTCGAGCACGAGCGCGCCGGCGGAGTCGACGACGTACACGCACTGGCATCCCGCATCGGCCATGATGCGCGCCTGCTTGGCGAGCACCTCGGGCGGTTGCGAGTGCGACATCATCAAGAACCCGACCGTCTCCAGGCCGAGTTCACGCGCGAGGCCGAAGTGCTGGATCGAGATGTCGGCCTCTGTGCAATGTGTCGCGATGCGGCAGATGGACGCGCCGTTGTCCTGCGCGATGCGGATGTCGTCCTTGACGCCGACGCCGGGAAGCATGAGCACCGCGATCTTCGCCCGCTTCGCGGTCTGCGCGGCGATCGTGATGAGCTCCTGCTCCGGCGTGCGTGAGAAGCCGTAGTTGAACGACGAGCCGCCGAGCCCGTCGCCGTGCGTGACCTCGATGACCGGCACGCCGGCGTCATCGAGCGCCGCGACGATCGAGCGCACCTCGTCCGCGGTGAACTGGTGGCGCTTGTGGTGCGAGCCGTCGCGCAACGACGTATCGGTGACGCGCAGGTCGAGCTCGGCAGAATAGGTGCGCGGCAACGCAATCACGACGACGCTCCGATCTTGAGGCGGGCCATCTCCTCGCCGACCTTGGTCGCGGCGGCGGTCATGATGTCGAGGTTGCCGGCGTAGGGCGGCAGGAAGTCGCCGGCTCCCTTGACCTCGACGAAGACCGACACGCGCGCCATGCCGCCGCTGATGTCGCTCGGGTCCTCGAACTGCGGTTCCTGCAACAGCCGGTAGCCCGGTACGTAGCTCTGCACGTCCGCTGCGACGGCCCGGATCGACGCGGCGACGGCGGCACGGTCGGCGTCCTCGGGAATCGCGCAGAAGATGGTGTCGCGCATGATCATCGGCGGATCGGCCGGGTTCAGAATGATGATGGCTTTGCCGCGCCGGGCGCCGCCGATGGTTTCGACGCCTTTGCTGGTCGTCTTGGTGAACTCGTCGATGTTGGCCCGGGTGC
>DATGFB010000130.1:0-5451 GCA_035309605.1 Jatrophihabitantaceae bacterium | reverse complement strand
CTGCTCGACGAGCTGCTCAAGCTCATTCCCGGCCCCGACTTCCCGACCAAGGCGTTGATCGTCGGACGCGACGGCATCGAGGACGCCTACCGCACCGGCCGCGGTTCGATCCGCATGCGCGCGGTCGTCACGATCGAGGAGGACGTGAAGGGACGCACGATCCTCGTCGTCACCGAGCTGCCCTACCAGGTCAACCCCGACAACCTGCTCGAGTCGATCGCCGCGCTTGCCAAGGACGGCAAGGTCGCCGGCATCGCCGACATCAACGACGAGTCGTCCAACCGCATCGGCATGCGCATCGTCGTCACGCTCAAGCGCGACGCGGTCGCGAAGGTCGTGCTGAACAACCTGTTCAAGCACACCCAGCTGCAGACGACGTTCGGCGCGAACATGCTCGCGATCGTCGACGGGGTCCCGCGCACGCTGCGCCTCGACCAGTTCATCACGCTCTACGTCGAGCACCAGATCGAGGTCATCGTCCGGCGCACGCGCTATCGCCTGCGCAAGAAGGAAGAGCGCGCGCACATCCTGCGCGGTTACCTCAAGGCACTCGACCAGCTCGACGCGGTGATCGCGCTCATCCGCAGCTCGCCCACCGCGGACGAGGCGCGCACCGGCTTGATGCAACTGCTCGAGATCGACGAGGTGCAGGCGACCGCGATCCTCGACCTGCAGCTGCGCCGGCTCGCGGCACTCGAGCGGCAGAAGATCATCGACGAGGCCGCCGAGATCGAGACCGAGATCGCCGACCTCAACGACATCCTCGCCAAGCCCGGCCGGCAGCGCCAGATCATCCGCGACGAGCTCGCCGAGATCGTCGACAAGTACGGCGACGACCGGCGTACCCGGTTGATCCCGTACGACGGCGACGTGTCGATCGAGGACCTGATCGCGGACGAGGACGTCGTCGTCACGATCACGCGCACCGGCTACGCGAAGCGCACCAAGACCGACCTCTACCGCGCGCAGCGACGCGGCGGCAAGGGTGTGCAAGGCGCGGCGCTGAAGACCGACGACATCGTCGAGCACTTCTTTGTCACGTCCACGCACGACTGGATCCTGTTCTTCACGAACAAGGGGCGCGTGTATCGCGCGAAGGCCTACGAGTTGCCCGAGGCGAACCGCAACGCGCGCGGGCAGCACGTCGCGAACCTGCTCGCGTTCCAGCCGGACGAGTCGATCGCCGAGGTCATCGCACTGCGCAACTACGAGGTGTCGCCGTATCTCGTCCTCGCCACCAAGCACGGCCTGGTGAAGAAGACGAAGCTGACCGACTTCGACTCCAACCGCACCGGCGGCGTCATAGCGATCAACCTGCGCGACGACGACGAGCTGGTCGCGGCGGCGCTCATCTCGGCCGACGACGACCTGCTGCTGGTCAGCCGCAGGGCGATGTCGATCCGCTTCCACGCCAACGACGAGAACCTGCGGCCGATGGGCCGGGCCACGTCCGGCGTATTCGGGATGCGGTTCAACGATGGCGACGAGTTGCTGTCGATGTCCGTGGTCCGCGACGACCTCGACCAGGTCGAAATCTTGGTCGCGACTGAGGGCGGATACGCCAAGCGGACCCGGATCGACGAGTATCCGGTCCAAGGCCGAGGGGGCAAGGGCGTCCTGACCGCGCGTATCGTGAGCACTCGAGGCGGGCTGGTCGGCGCTGTTGCGGTCAGTCCGCAGGACGAGGTCTACGCGATCACGTCCGACGGTGTGGTCATCCGCACGAAAGCCGCGGGTGTCCGGCGAGCGCAGCGCCAGACCATGGGCGTCCGGTTGATGAACCTGCCCGAGGGGGTCAATCTGGTCGCCGTCGCCCGCAACGCCGACGAGCCGGACGAGCCGAACGGCGAGTAAGGCACCGAGCAACACCGCGTCGGCAGACGTGCGAACGGATGGAGTGACGATGAGTCAACCGCCCCGTGCGGGTGCAGTGGGGGCGCCTGCGGTGCCGAGCACCGACTTCAGCACCCCGACGGTGTCCGGCACGCCGGTCGACGAGCGTAAGGGCCGCCATGACGGCCGTACGCCACTCGTCACCGGTAAGGCCGCGCCGACTCAGACGACTCAGACGACTCAGCAGATCCCGCCGCCGCAGGCGCCACCGGTGCCGCACCCCACGCCCGGCCCGATTCCGGCACCGACGCCCGGGCCGGCCGCCGCCAAGGCGCCGTTGATGCGCGGCCCGCGCCGCGCGAAGTTGCAGCTGCGCCACATCAACCCGTGGACGGTGCTCAAGTTCTCCTGCGTGCTGTCGGTCGCGCTGTTCGTGGTGTGGTTGCTGACGATCGGCATCCTGTACGGAATCCTCGACGCGGCCGGGGTGATCTCGAAGGTCAACGACACCGTGACGACGATCAACGGCTCCGGGTCGAAGCGGCCGGTCACCGCCGGCATCGTGCTCGGCGGCGGCGCGATCGTCGGAGTCGTCAACGTCGTCTTGTTCATCGCGCTGTCGACGCTCGGATCGGTGATCTACAACCTGTGCGCCGACCTCGTCGGCGGCATCGAACTGACCCTCTCCGAGCGCTGACCCCAACGGGTTTGGAGGCCGCCGAATGCGGCGGGTAGGGTGACTCCTCGCGCCGGTTTCCGGTGCATGCGGGCCTGTAGCTCAGACGGTTAGAGCGCATCCCTGATAAGGATGAGGCCGGAGGTTCAAGTCCTCCCAGGCCCACGTGAAGAAGCCGATCCTGTTGGTCGTCGCCGTCGCCGGTGTGCTCGCCTCCGTGTTGAAGCGGCGGCGAGCACAGTCGGACGCGGCGCTGTGGCGCGAGGCGACGTCGGACTCCTCGCGCTGACATACTCGACGCGATCCATCTGGACCGCCTCGGGGACGTAGCTCAATTGGCAGAGCACCGCCTTTGCAAGGCGGGGGTTGGGCGTTCGAGTCGCCTCGTCTCCACTCTCTTCCCGCCGCGCTCGACGGAGCTTTTCGCTCGATTATCGACTGAGTTCGGCTGTTGATCACCGGGCTGGCGGTCGGGCCACGTCTCGCGTTTTCTGCCTCAGGGCCTTAGGTTTGCGCGAGCACGCGCCCGCACGCGACCAGGCGGCGGGCGCTTGCGTCTCGATCCATCACAAGTGGAGGCACTTGATGCTCAAACGCTCCGTCGCCGCGTTGGTCGCGGTTCCCTCACTCGCAGTGGCCGGCTTCGTGTCGGCCACTTCTGCGCATGCGGCGCCGTCTATGCACGCGATCGCGAACAGCAAGCCGTCCTGGCTCGCGCACGGCAAGAAGCTCGGCGCGGCCGACGCGTCCGCTCTCGTCGGTGCGCGCGTCTACCTAGCGCCGAACGGCGGACTCGCCGCGGTGCAGAACTACGCCGTCGCCGTGTCGACGAAGGGCAGCGCGCAGTACCGCCACTTCTTGACGCCGGCGCAGTACTACGCGGCGTTCGGCACGTCGTCGGCGACTGTGTCGCAAGTCGAGAGCTGGCTGACCTCCGCGGGCCTGAAGGTGACCGGCGTCGAGGCGCACAACAAGTACGTGTCGATCAGCGGGACGGTCGCGCAGGCTGAGCAGGCCTTCGGCGCGAACATCAACGTGTACTCCCATGACGGTCAGACCGTGCAGGCCCCGAACGGCGCCCTCAATGCGCCGAACTCGCTCGCCTCGTCCGTGCTCGCCGTGTCGGGCATCGACACCACGGCGTTCGTGATGAGCCCTGCCTCGCAGCAGCCCGCGCCGCCACCGGCCGGCTTCCGCAATGCGCGGCCGTGCTCGGCGTACTACGGCGAGAAGCTCGCGACGACGCTGCCGCAGTTCAACGGCCACACGCTGCCCTACGCACCGTGCGGCTACACCGGAACACAGTTCCGGAGTGCCTACGAGGGATCGACGACGCTGAACGGTGCGGGTGTCACTGTCGCGATCACCGACGCGTACGCGGCGCCGACGATCGCGCAGGACGCGTCGACGTACGCGGCACGCAACGGTGACGCGAGCTATGCGGCGGGGCAGTTCTCGCAGTCGCTGCCGCAGACGTTCACGCGCGTCAACAGCGGCAGGCGTCAGTGCGGTGAGAACGGCTGGTACGGCGAGGAGACCCTCGACGTCGAGGCCGTGCACGCGATGGCGCAGGGCGCGAAGATCCGCTACTACGCGTCGACCAGCTGCTACGACGCCGACTTCCTCGACACGTTCTCGCGGGTGAACGACGAGGACGCCGCGCAGATCGTCACGAACTCGTGGGGCGAGGCGGAGCAGGCGGAGCGCACGCCGATCGTGCTCGCGTACGAGCAGGCGTTCCTGCAGGGCGCGACCGAAGGCATCACGTACATGTTCTCGTCCGGCGACAACGGCGACGAGGTCGCCAACACCGGCGTGCTGCAGGCCGACTACCCGCCGAGCGACCCGTACGCGACCGCAGTGGGCGGCACGTCCACCGCGATCAACGGCACGGGCGCGCTCGCGTGGGAGACCGGCTGGGGCACGTCGAAGTACGCGCTCTCCTCGGACGGCACCACGTGGAACCAGACCGTGCAGTTCCTGTACGGCGCAGGCGGCGGCGAGTCGACGCTGTTCGCGCAGCCGTCCTACCAGGCGGGTGTGGCGCCGAGCGGTGCACGTGGTGTGCCGGACGTCGCGATGGACGCCGACCCGACGACCGGCATGCTCGTCGGTGAGACGCAGACGTTCCCGGACGGCGTGTACTACGACCAGTACCGCATCGGCGGCACCAGCCTCGCGTCGCCGCTGTTCGCCGGGATCACCGCGCTCGCGTTCCAGCACGCGGGCGGAGGTGTCGGTCTGCTCAATCCGACGATCTACGCGCACAGTTCGTCGTTCACCGACGTAGCGGGTCCTGGGCCGGATGCGGGCAACGTCCGCGCCGACTTCGCCAACACGGTCGACTCGTCGGCGGGGATCCTGTACTCGGTGCGCACGTTCGACCAGGACTCGAGCCTGTCCGTCACGCCCGGATGGGACGACGTCACCGGTCTCGGCAGTCCGAACTCGGGGTGGTTGACCGCGGTCGGATAGGAGCGCAGCGAAAGGGCGCGCCGAAACTGGTCGGCGCGCCCTTTCGCGCACGCTACCCCTCGCGCTGACTGGTCACTTAGGCGTATGACTGGTCAGTTGGAAGTGACCAGTCACCGCGCAACTGACCAGTCGAGGTGGGGGCGGCCATGGCCCGCAAGCTCGCCCGCAAGGTACTCAACTTCGAACTCGCGATGATCAAGGTGCCGCTCTCGGTGTTCGAGGACACCGTCGGCGATCGCCTGCCGCCCGATTCGCGGCTGCGCCGCGCGGTGAAGCGCGCCGCCGAGACGATCGACGTGGTTGCCGAGGCAACGCGGTCGGACGGCGTCAAGCGCCCGGTGCGCATGGCGGAACCGTCCGCCGCGAAGCGCCCGGACAGAACACCGTCCGCGGCGAGCGCCGCAGCACCCACGGCGAAGAAGCCCGCGAGGAAGCCTACGAAGAAGCCGGCTGGCAAGGCCGCCCAG
>DATGFB010000129.1:0-10639 GCA_035309605.1 Jatrophihabitantaceae bacterium | reverse complement strand
CCGTCGCAGCCGGCGCCGCGGCCGGCATCGCGTACGAGAAGTACAACGGCCAGATCACCCGCGTCTCGGTGCTCAACACCACCGACTCGAACATCCGCGAGGCGGCCCGCCAGCAGCACGCGGAGAACTTCCTCGTCATCGGCTCCGACTCGCGCGCGGGCGCGGACGCGAAGTTCGGCAACGTGTCAGGCGCGCGTTCGGATACGACGATCCTCGTCCACCTGTCGCCGGACCGGTCGAAGGCGACGGTCATCAGCATCCCGCGCGACTCGTGGGTGGACATCCCGGCGTGCACGTCGGCCGACGGCTCGGTCGTCGCTGAGCACATGGAGATGTTCAACTCGGCGTTCTCGATCGGCGGTCCGAAATGCACGATCGCGACGGTGCAGAAGCTGACCGGCATCGCGGTGACCCACTTCGTCGAGATCGACTTCTCCGGATTCGAGTCGATGGTGTCGGCGATGGGCACCGTCACGATCTGCAGTCCGCAGAACGTGTGGGATCCCGGCAGCGGTTTGCGCTTGCACCCCGGTAACAACTCGTTGAACGGCACGCAGGCGCTCGCCTACGTGCGCGCTCGCGAGACGCTCGGCGACGGCTCGGATCTCGGACGCATCAAGCGCCAGCAGACGTTCCTCGGCGCAGTGATGCGCCAGGCGACGAGCGGGTCGATCCTCGCCAATCCCGTGAAGCTCACGTCGTTCCTCGACGCAGCCACCAAGGCGATCACGGTCGACAAGGGCACGTCCTTCAGCGACCTGCGCACGCTGACGACGTCATTGCAAGGTCTCGATCCACGTCGCGTCACGTTCTACACGTCGCCGATCGCCGATCCGAACTACACGCCACCGGGCACGAACATGACGGGGCGCGTGCTGCTCGACGCCGCCAAGGGACGAGCGCTGTACGACTCGGTCATCAACGACACCAAGCCGGTATGGGTGATCGGCTCCGGCAAGGATGCGAAGGTGCAGAACTCGACGCCCTCCCCGTCCCCGTCCCCGACCCAGGCGGCGCGATCGACGCCAGCGCTGAACGGAACGACCGCAGCGCAGGTGAGCTGCTCGCTCTAGGCACGTTCCCGGGAGTCTTTCTCGCGCCCGGCGCGACTAGAACTCCCCGGAACTGACGGGGCGCATGCCGAGCAGGTGCGTGCCGGACGGTTCGCGCAGCACCGCGGTGATCCAGCCGCCGTCGCGTCCGTGGGCGCGCAAGTCGTCGACGTCCGGCCGCAATTCGACCGGCTCGAACCGGCGGTGCTCCCAGTTCATGCGGGCGGTGTAGCCCTCGGCGGCGAGTTCGTACACCGAACCGTCCGCGGCGAGCGCATCGCGCGCAGATGCGAGGTGTGCGATCGCGTCATCGAGCGCCGTCACCAGGGACGGGTTGCCGTCGCACCACGTCGCGACCAGGTCCGGACGGGTGCGTGCGACGCGCGAGCCGGACATGTACGAGCCGGCGGCGAGCGACAGGCCGAGCGGCCCGCCGTGCAGTCCGGTCAGCGCGAGCGCCTCAGCGAGTACGTGCGGCAGGCCGATCACGCGCGCGATCGCGGCGTCCTGCTCGTCGGCCGTTGCCGGAACCGGCTTCGCGCCCAGGTCGCACACCAACTCGGCCATGCGCAGCCATGCGCCGAGATCGGTGTCGTCCTCGAGCGTCAGCGTCCAGGGCGCGTCACGGAACATCAGCGGGTCTTTGGCTCCCCATCCGCTCTCCTCGGTACCCGCCAGGGGATGGCCGCCGACGAAGGCGGCGTGCGGGACGTAGGTCTTGACGGCATCGAGAACCGGACGCTTGAGCGTGCCGACGTCGGTGAGCAGAGCGCCCGGCGCAAGGTGCGGCGCGAGTGAACGCAATGCGTCCGCGACCTGGGGCAGTGGCATCGCGAGGACGACGAGATCGGCGCCGGCGACGGCCTCGGCATCGCTCGCCGTGACCGTGAATCCCGACGCGCTGGCGGCCGCGGCGGTCTGGGCGTCGATGTCGTAGCCGACGACCGCCAGCCCGGTCTGGCGGACCGCGGCGAGCAGTGAGCCGCCGATGAGACCGAGGCCCAGGACGGCCACTCGCTCGAACCGAGCAGTCATCGGCGCTCGCTGCGGGTCGCGGTCACGCGGCGACCGTACCTTGCGTGACTTCCCGCAGCCGGTGTGGACGTGTCAGGATCGGTACTCCGAACTCCTGCGAAAGGTGGTGGGGCATGGCACAGCGAGGGTTTGCGGTTGCTGGACTGCGCGAGAGCGGGCAGTGGCGCGTCGAGCCGTTGCCCCCAGCGGTGTTCGGCGACCTCGGCGTGCTGCTGCAGGCGCTGCGCTCGCAACCACCCGAGGGTGGCCCATTCGTCATCGCGACCGTCGACGACGAGTTCTTCGTGATCGCACGTCAGGACGGCGCGCGCATCTCGTTGCTGCTCTCGGACATGACGGCGTCGGTCGAGTACCCGTTGGCCGAGCAGGCGCTCACCCGTCTCGGCGAAGAGCCGCCCGACGACGACGAGCTCGACGAGCTGTGGCCGGTAGGTGACCTCGACCTCTTCGACGATCTTGGCGTGTCGGAGGAGGAGATGGAGCAGATTCTCGACGACATGGACGCGTACCCCGACGAGATGCTCGAGACGATCGTCGAGCGCATCGGGATTGGAGATCAATACGCCACCGCGACCGCGTCTGCCCGGGCTGCGCTGTGACGTACTTCGCCGCGGTCAACGCTCGCATGCGAGGTCGGTGGACGTGCACCGAAGTCGAGTTGTCCGATTGCGAAAGCCTTGCCGACATCGCCGATGCGGCACGTGACGTTCCCGGTGAGGTACGACTCGTCGTCGTCGAACAGGACGACGAGTACGCCGCACTCATCCGCGTCGACGACGACGAGGAACCGCGCGCGTTCCTGACCGACGGGCACGCCGCTGACGCGTACCCCATGGCAGCGATCATCGCCGAGGATCTCGTCGAGATCGGCGAGGACGAACTCGACGGCGACGAGGATGCGCCGCCCGCGCACGACAGCGCGCCGTTCGGCGACGCCGACATCGTCGAGGATCTGGGTACGTCCGCGTCCGACCTGTTGGCGATGTGCGCGCACGAGGGCACGCTGCCCATCGACGTCGTCGTCGCCGTGTGCGAGAAGGCCGGATGCGCCGACCCGTTCGAGGCCATTCGCGCTTGAGCGCATTCGACGACGCTGCCGTCGACGCGGCGTTGCGCGTGGCACGTGACGCGCTCGGGGTCGGTGAGGTTCCGATCGGCGCCGTCGTACTCGACGCGTCAGGCGTGGTCATCGCGTCCGCGCACAACGAGCGCGAGAACGGCGCAGATCCCACTGCGCACGCGGAGCTGCTCGCGCTGCGGCGGGCGGGCGCCGCCTTGTCGACCTGGCATCTCGACGGCTGCACGCTCGCGGTCACGCTCGAGCCGTGCACGATGTGCGCCGGCGCCGTGGTGCTCGCCCGCGTGCAGCGCCTCGTCTTCGGCGCGTGGGATCCCAAGGCAGGCGCCGTGGGGTCGTTGTGGGACGTCGTGCGCGACCGGCGGCTCAATCACCGTCCTGACGTGGTCGCGGGTGTGCGCGCCGACGAGTGCGGCGCGTTGCTGCAGGAGTTCTTCGCCACCCGCCGCGATCGTGAAGGACGGTGACCGGATTGCGGACCGAATCCTTCACGATCGCGGTCAGGTAGCCTCTTCGGCGGTGGCGTGTCCGAGCGGCCAAAGGAGCACGCCTCGAAAGCGTGTGTGGTTAACAGCCACCGTGGGTTCGAATCCCACCGCCACCGCACCAGGAGCGAGAGGAGAGCGAGCTTGCTCGCTCTCCCGAGCGACGACGTGCGGAAAGAGGGCGCGAAGCGCCCGCATACCGCGCCGTGAGCCTGTTGATCAACAGAGGATTTCAGTCGGTATTCGACGGATCTCTGCTGTTGATCAACGAAAGGGTGCGGGCGGGTTAGTCCGTCGGGGGATTGTCGGCGATCGAGGCCCAGAACGCGGTCGCGGCGCGCTCGAACGCGAGGCCGAGACCGAGCGTGGCGCCGGCCGCGCTCCTCGTGCGATCGGCTCCGGCCGCGGCGTCGAGCGCCTCGTAGGTTTCGAGGCGGCGCCGGTGCGCCTCGCGTTGGACGTCGGCCAGCGCCACGAGCGCCTGCGGATCGGATTGCGCGCCGAAGAACAGCTTGAGCAGCGCGATGTCGCGTATCTCGGGCAGCTCATCGGTCGCGTCGGCCAACCACGCCTGCAGTGCTGCGCGGCCGGTGTCGGTGATCGAGAAGACGCGCCGGCGGCGGCCACCTTCCTCGCGTTCCTCGCTGACGTATCCGGCGGCGGCCAATCGGGCCGGTTCGCTGTAGAGCTGTGAGTGCGGGAACGACCAGAAATACCCGATGCCGCCCGTGACCGCCTGCTTGAGCTCGTACGGCGTAGCCGGGCCCCCGGTCGCGAGGCACCCGAGCACCAGGTAGGAGGTCGGGCTCAACGCGATTGACATGGCCGGGAGCATATCGTACGGTTCGCATCATCTGAAACAGACGATATGAACCGGAGGATGAGCACTATGACGATCGTGGTAGCGACGCGGATGCACATCCGCAGGTTCTGGCATGTGCCGGGTTTCCTGCTCGGCAGCATGCGGGTCGCCTGGCAGGCGCACCGCACCCCCGGCTTTCTCGGCGGGCGGATGCGCGCCGAACCGGGTGGCGGCTATTGGACGCTGACGACGTGGGAGTCGGGACGCGCGATGGCCGCATTCCGCGACGCCGGTCTGCATGCCCGGCTCGCGCCGATGGCCGCGCGGTGGGCGGACGAGGCCGTGTTCGGTATCTGGCAGTGCGCCGACGCGCGAGCGCCGAAGTGGCGGGATGCCGCGGCACGCATCGCCGAGCACCCGAACTTCGCGCCGCTCGACCGGCCTGCGGTGGCACATCGCGAAGGGCGAGTCAGGCAGCCGCGGCGGTTCGGCTTCGACTTGTTCATCCCACGCGCTCGGGCGAACGCACTCGAGGAGGCGGCTTCGCTCGACCCAGCGGCATGAGCAAGATCGGCGGCGGACTGCACCGGACGTGATCGGAAAGGTAGGGTTCCGGCGTCGGTGTTGGGGGAGCCGCGCGTCGCGGAGGTGAGCCATGGGCACGCCGTCGGGTCAGCTCGCGGCGTCAGCTCGCAGGCTGCTGCTCGTCGAGGACGACGATGGCGACGCCGTCCTGATCCGTGCCTGCCTCGACGAGTGCGGGGTGGATGCCGCCGGGGTCACCTGGGCGCGCACCCTGGCTGAGGCGACCGCGGCGCTGCAGCATGCCCCCGACTGCGTCCTGCTCGATCTGGGCCTGCCCGACGCCGACGGTCTGAAGGCGCTGCTGGCGATCGTCGACACCTCGCCCGACACCGCGGTGATCGTGCTGACCGGTCGCAATGACAGCGGCGGACTCGAGGCACTGTCGGCCGGCGCAGAGGATTACCTCGTCAAGGACGACATCACTCCCGATCTGCTCGACCGTTCGGTTCGCTATGCCATCGAACGCAAGCGGGCGCATCGCGCATCGCAGCAGTTGCGTGAGGCGCGGTTGGGGGCGGCGGAGCAGGCGCGTCTCGAGCGCGGCTTGCTGCCGGTTCCGTTGTTGCGCACGGACTCCTTCGAGTGCTCTACGTACTACCAGCCAGGTCGTGACAACGCCGTGCTCGGTGGCGACTTCTTCGACGTCGTCGAGGTGCGCGACGGCGTGCTGCGTGCGGTCGTTGGCGACGTCATGGGACACGGGCCCGACGAGGCAGCGCTCGGCGTGCACCTTCGCGTCGCGTGGCGCACGTTGATCCTGGCCGGCACGCGCGACGAAGAGATCTTGCCCTCGCTGGCTGAGCTGCTACTTGCCGAGACGCAGGGTGACACCGGCTTCGTCACGGCGTGCGACGTGACGATCGAGCGCGACACGAACCAGATCCGGATGCGTGTGGCCGGGCATCCTGCACCGCTTCGTTGTGCGCACGGGCTGACCGAATACCTCGACGTCGTAGTAGGCCCACCACTCGGCGTCGACGGCAACGGACGCGCGCCGTCTCAGGCCTGGCCGGATACGAGGGCGAGCCTCGAGCCGGGTTCGTCCGTGATTCTCTATACCGACGGGCTGCTCGACGCCTACGTGCAGCTGGCGGATTCAGCGAGTCTCGGGATCCAGGAACTCGTCGCGGCGGTGGATTCGTGCGCGGTGACCGGCGGAGAGGTCAGGTCATGGATCCCGTCGATCGTCGGCAATGCGCCGCGCATGTCGATCGATGACACCGCCGTCGTGGTGCTCACGTCGCGCGCCCGATGATCGATTCCGCGCCATCGCACCTAGGACGCCTGTCACGACGGGAATCGATGCGCGACTGGAGCCTGCGTCAGCGCGTCGCGCGCAGTTCCGGTGCGCTCGCAGCGTTGCTGATCATCCTGTTCACGACCACGGGCTTCGCCCTCGGCGACTTCATTTCGAAGGGCAACGACGTCGTCTACCGGTGGCAGCCGGCGATCGATCGCAGCCGCACGCTGCTCGTCGATCTCGTCGACGAGGAGACGGGACTGCGGGGGTACGCGCTGACGGGACAGGCCGGATTCCTGCAGCCGTACACGCGGGGACGTACCGACGAACAGACCGACGTCGCGCGCTTGCGCCAACTGATCAAGCCGCGGCCCACACTCGGCAACGACCTGGACACCATGCAGCGCGCCGTCGACACGTGGCACGCGCAGACTGCGCAGCCCGTGCTTGCACGCGTCGCTTCCGGAGATCCCAACGTGGCAGCAACGCTGGACGCCGCTGACGACAAAGCGCGCTTCGACGCGGTCCGCAACGCGTCCAACAACCTGACGCAAGGGATCATCGGCGCTAACCGGGACGCGCGCAGCTTGCGCGCGCAAGCGGCCGACATCCTGGTCGCCGCAAGCGTGCTGACCGGTGTCGTCGTCGTGGCCGGCAGCGTGCTCGTGTGGCGTTCTCTGCATGCCTGGGTGCTCAGCCCGATCGACGCGCTCGCCGCGCAAACGCGCTTCGTCGCGTCCGGACGGGCCAACCGCGCGATCCGGCCGGTCGGGCCTCCCGAGATCGAGCAACTCAGTCGTGACGTCGAGGCGATGCGTACTCGCATCGCGGACGATCTCGCCATCGTCGAGCGCACGCGTGACGAGCTCGCGCGATCCAACGCCGACCTCGAGCAGTTCGCATACGTCGCCTCGCATGATCTGTCCGAACCGCTGCGCAAGGTGTCCAACTTCTGCCAGCTGCTCGAGCGCCAGTACGCGAACGAACTCGACGAGCGCGCGAAGCAGTACATCGGTTTCGCGGTGGACGGCGCCAAACGCATGCAGGTACTCATCGAAGACCTGCTCGCACTGTCGCGCGTGGGTCGTACGACAGACAGATTCGTGCCGGTCGACACGGGTGTCGCACTCGACCAGGCACTGGCCAACCTCGAGGCGCGCATCGCCGAGTCGGGTGCGGGCGTGGGCCGCAGCGACCTGCCGACCGTGTCCGGCGATCCGGCGCTGCTGACCGCGTTGTTCGAGAATCTCGTCGGCAACTCGATCAAGTACCGAGGTGTGGACCCGCCGCTGATCGTTGTCACGGCAGTGCGCAACCCGGCCGTGTCGGGATGGGAGTTCGCGGTCAGGGACAACGGCATCGGCATCGACCCGCAGTACCGCGAACGAATCTTCGCGATCTTCCAACGGCTGCACTTGCGCGACAAGTACGGCGGCACCGGGATCGGGCTGGCGCTCTGCCGCAAGATCGTCGAGTTCCACGGCGGCCGGATCTGGCTGGACTCATCGGCCGGCGCGGGTGCTACGTTCCGCTTCACCATCCCCGACGGACCCACGTCCGAAAGGCAGACATGACGGCCGCAGGATCGCGCGCAGCCCGACCACTGGATGTCCTGCTCGTCGAGGACGACGCGGCCGACGTGGTCATCGCGCGCGAGGCGTTGCGTGCAGGCCGGCTCGCGACCCGCCTGTCGGTGGTGCGCGACGGCGTCGAGGCGCTCGCTTACCTGCGTCGCGAGAACGGCTTCGCTGACGTGGGACGGCCGGACCTGATCCTGCTCGACCTCAACCTGCCGCGGATGTCAGGGCATGAGCTGCTGGCCGAGGTGAAGGCGGACGAGTCGCTCCGTCGCATCCCGGTCGTCGTGCTCAGCACGTCCGTCGCCGCGGAGGACGTCGTACGCAGCTACGACCTGCACGCCAACGTGTACGTCGCAAAGCCGGTCGACTTCGACGACTTCACCGACGCGATCCGCCAGATCGACGATTTCTTTGCCTCGGTTGTCCAGCTTTCTCCCGAATGAACCGGCGCGACACCGGCCCGTAACCCGATGCACGTTAGAAAGTTTCGTTCATCGGGGAAATTGCACGCCATGACAGGACGACTCGGAGCGAAGTCCATCGACGGCACGCCCATCTCACGGGCCGACGTCGCACGCATGGAGGCCGAAGAGGCGTTGCACGCGCAGTGGCAGCGCAAGGCGGTTCTGGTCGTCGCCGCGACCGCGCACGATGCGGTCGAATGCCGCGAGCTTCTTGCGATGCTCGGGCTCGACTCCCAGATCGTCCGCGAGGCCCGCGACGCTCGCGCAACGAGCAGCGCAGCGTCCGCGAAGGCGCCGCGTCGTCCCGCTCGCCGACGGGCGAAGGCCGCCTGACGGCTTGTAGCGTTTGGCTGCGTGGAGGTCGATGTCACGCGCCGCAGGGTGCACGCGGCGGGGCGCGTGGTTTCCTACCTCGAGGCGGGGCCGGCCGCTGGGCCGGTCGTCGTCCTGCTGCATGGGCTGGCGTCGGACTGCACGACGTGGGAGCGCGCGATCGGGCCGATGGCCCGCGGCGGACTGCGTGTCATCGCGGTCGACCTGATCGGGCACGGTGAGTCGGACAAGCCGGCCGTCGGGTACTCGCTCGACGACTTCGCCGAGTCGGTTGCCGCGTTCTTCGTCGAGGCCGGCATCGAGCGTGCGACGCTCTGTGGACACTCACTCGGCGGTGCCATCGCGGTGCACTTCGGCTATCACTATCCGTCGCTCGTCGATGGCCTCGTGCTCGTGTCGGCCGGCGGCTTGGGGCGTGAGGTGCACCCGGTACTGCGCGCGGCCACGATTCCGGGTGCGGAGCGCATTCTCGAAGCGGCTGTGCGTCCGTCCATGCAACGCGTCTATCGCTGGCCGCGGCTTCAGCGGCTGCTGCGTCTCACACCGGACAACGTCGTCAACCTGCGCCGCGCGGGCCGCACGCTCGGGACACCGGAGGGACGCGCCGCGTTCTTCGCCGCGCTTCGCGGTGTGATCGAACCGGCCGGGCAGCGCGGTTCGTTCATCGAGATGCGCTATCTCGCCGAGCACGTGCCGACGCTGTTCGTCTGGGCCGAGGGCGACGGCGTGATCCCGGTGGCGCACGCGCGTGCAGCGCACGCATACCTGCCGGGCAGCCGCCTCGTCGTGTTTCCCGGCAGCGGTCACGAACCACATCGGCGCAACGCGGACGAGTTCGCAGCGGAGTTGGTGTCGTTCGTCTCGACCTATCGCACCGTGTCTCACTAATCGAGATAGTCATCTTGTCTCTTGGGACGGCGCCGTAGGATCAGCGCATGTCGGGTCGACGGCGCCGGTGGGCGATCCTGGCGGTCGGCTCGTTCGCGCAGGCGGCCACCAGCTCGTTCACCTACGGCATTCCCATGCTCGTCCCGGCGCTTCGCTCCAGCGGATTGTCGCTCTTTCGGAGCAGCTTGATCGTGTCCGCGCCGATGGTCGGCATCATGCTGACGCTGATCGCGTGGGGCGCGCTCGCCGATCGCCGCGGTGAGCGGATGGTCATCGCAAGTGGCGTCGGCGCAGCCGCATTGGTGCTCGCTGTTGCCGCCTCGGTGCATGACGTCGTCGCGCTCGGGATCTTCCTCGTCGTGGCGGGCGCAGCGGGTGCGTCGGTGAACGCGGCGAGTGGACGGGTCGTGATGGGCTGGTTCCCGGTGCACGAACGCGGACTCGCGATGGGCACGCGGCAAACGGCGCAGCCGGTCGGCGTCGCGATCGCCGCGCTGGCGTTGCCACCGCTGGCTCGTGCGCACGGCGCATACGTCGCGTTGTTGTTCCCCGCAGCGCTGTGTGCTCTGGCCGCGTGCGCAGTGCTCGCTGTCGTGGCCGATCCGCCGCGTCCGGTGCGCGCGGGTGATGCGGCGGCCCCGTCGTCGCCGTATCGCGGGTCGCGGTATCTGGCGCGCGTGCATCTCGCAAGCTCGATGCTGGTGGTCCCACAGTTCGCCGTCGCGACGTTCACCTTGGTCTACCTGGTCAGCCAGCGGCACTGGGACGCCGCCGAAGCGGGACGCGTGATCTTCGGCTTCCAGGTGGCGGGTGCGGCGGGCCGGATCGTGAGCGGCGTGTGGTCGGACCGGGTGGCCAGCCGGCTCGGACCGATGCGTCAGCTCGCGGTCGCGAGCGCCGCGTTGATGGCACTGCTGTCGATCGGCGCCGCACTGCACGCCGCCTGGATCGTCGCCGCGTTCGCGCTCGGCGCGGTCTTCACCGTCGCCGACAACGGACTGGCCTACACGTCCGTCGCCGAACTGGCGGGGCCGGAGTGGTCCGGCCGTGCGCTCGGTGTGCAGAACACCGTGCAGAATCTCGCCGCCGTGCTCACC
>DATGFB010000128.1:0-3246 GCA_035309605.1 Jatrophihabitantaceae bacterium | reverse complement strand
CGAGCAGAGTGGCGGCATGGCGCAGGTGACCGTCGGCGTGGGTCCGCTGACCGAGGCCGACGTGCTGGCCGTGGCGCGCGAGGGAGCGGGCGTCACGCTCGGGGCCGACGCGCTCGAGGCGCTCGCCGCCGCGCGCAATGTCGTCGACGAACTCGCGCACGACGTCGAACCGCACTACGGCATCTCGACCGGATTCGGCGCACTCGCGACCAGGCACATCCCTCCGGCGCAGCGCGCGGTACTCCAGCAGTCGCTGATCCGCTCGCATGCTGCCGGGTCGGGGCCTGAGGTCGAGCGCGAGGTCGTACGCGCCATGATGCTGCTGCGGCTGTCGACGCTCGCTACCGGTCACACCGGTATCCGTCCGTCGACCGCCGTCGCGCTGGCCGGCTTGCTCGACGCGGGGATCACGCCGATCGTGCACGAGTTCGGCTCGCTCGGCTGTTCGGGTGATCTCGCGCCGCTCGCGCACGTCGCGCTCGCGCTCATCGGCGAGGGAGAGGTGCGTGACGCCAACGGGCGCGTGCTGCCCGCGGCGGACGCATTGCGCGCCGCCGGCATCGAGCCCGTCGTGCTCGCCGAGAAGGAGGGCCTGGCCCTCATCAACGGCACGGACGGCATGCTCGGCCAGCTACTGCTCGCGTGTACCGATCTTGACCTGCTGCTCCGCACAGCCGACGTGACCGCTGCGATGAGCGTCGAGGCGATGCTCGGTACGGCGCACGTGTTCGCGGCCGATCTGCAGGCGTTACGGCCGCAGCCTGGCCAGGCGGTGGCGGCGGCCAACATGCGCGCGCTGCTGGACGGTTCGCCGATCATCGCGTCGCACGCCGGACCTGATTGCGTGTACGTGCAGGACGCGTATTCGATGCGATGCGCGCCGCAGGTCGCAGGCGCCGCACGCGACACCGTCGCGCACGCGCGCCGCGTGGCGGCGCACGAGCTCGCGTCCGCCGTCGACAATCCCGTTGTCGTGGACGGGCGCGTGGAGTCGAACGGCAACTTCCACGGCGCGCCCATTGCGTACGTCCTCGACTTCCTGGCGATACCGGCGGCGGACGTCGCGTCGATGAGTGAACGGCGCACCGACCGGATGCTCGACCCGGCGCGTTCGCGCGGCCTGCCGCCGTTCCTCGCAGCTGACCCGGGCGTCGACAGCGGCCACATGATCGCGCAGTACACGCAGGCCGCACTCGTGTCGGAGCTGAAGCGGCTCGCCGTGCCGGCCAGCGTCGACTCGATCCCGTCCAGCGCGATGCAGGAGGACCACGTCTCCATGGGCTGGTCCGCGGCACGCAAGTTGCGCAGGTCGGTGGATGCGCTCGGCCGAGTGCTCGCGATCGAGCTGCTCACCGCGGCGCGCGCCCTCGACCTACGCGCACCGCTGACGCCCGGCCCGTCGACCGGAGCCGTCGTCGCCGGCTTGCGCGAGCACGTCGCCGGTGTCGGACCGGATCGCTACCTCGCGCCCGAGATCGAAGCCGCTGTCGAGTACGTACGCGGCGGCGCTGCCGTAGCAGCGGCGAATGGGGCGCTGCCCGACCCCCTGAGATGACGAATCGTCATAACGAGACGTCGTCATGGCGACGGCACGTTATGACGGATCGAGAGGAGACCGGATGAGTGGTCCACGAGTCGTCCGCGCCCCCCGCGGCACGCACCTGACGGCACAGGGCTGGCAGACCGAGGCGCCACTGCGCATGCTGCAGAACAACCTCGACCCTGACGTGGCCGAACATCCCGACCAGCTCGTCGTGTACGGCGGCACCGGCAAGGCCGCGCGTGACTGGCCGAGCTTCGACGCGATCGTGCGCACGCTCACCGACCTGCGTCTCGACGAGACGCTGCTCGTGCAGAGCGGACGCCCCGTCGGCGTCATGCGCACCCACGAATGGGCGCCGCGTGTGCTGATCGCCAACTCCAACCTCGTCCCCGACTGGGCGACGTGGGACGAGTTCCGCCGGCTCGAGCATCTCGGCCTGACGATGTACGGGCAGATGACGGCAGGCTCGTGGATCTACATCGGCACGCAGGGCATCCTGCAAGGCACTTAAGAGACGTTCGCCGCCGTCGCCGCCAAGCTCGCGGCCTCCGGTCGGCACAAGGACAGCGGCGGCACGCTCGCCGGGACGATCACGCTCACTGCCGGCCTCGGCGGGATGGGCGGCGCGCAGCCACTCGCCGTGACGATGAACGGCGGCGTCGCGATCTGCATCGAGTGCGACCCGTCGCGCATCGCGCGCCGCATCGAGCACCGCTACCTGGACGTGCAGGCGTCGTCGATGCAGGAGGCGCTACACCTCGCCGTCGAGGCGCGCGATGCACGTCGGCCGCTGTCGATCGGGTTGCTCGGCAACGCCGCGTCGCTCGTGCCGCAGTTGCTGGCGAACGACGCACCGATCGACATCGTCACCGACCAGACGTCCGCACACGACCCGCTCAGCTACCTGCCGATCGGCGTCGAGTTCGACGACTGGCACGAGTACGCGGCGAGCAAGCCCGACGAGTTCACCGGGCGCGCGCGCGCGTCCATGGCGCGCCACGTCGAGGCCATGGTCGGGTTCATGGACAAGGGCGCCGAGGTCTTCGACTACGGCAACTCGATCCGCGGCGAGGCACAGACGGCCGGGTACTCGCGTGCGTTCGCGTTCCCCGGGTTCGTGCCCGCCTACATCCGCCCGTTGTTCTGCGAGGGCAAGGGGCCGTTTCGCTGGGCGGCGCTGTCGGGCGATCCCGACGACATCCGCGCCACCGACGAGGCGGTGCTCGACGAGATCAAGGACGATCCGATGCTGCGGCGGTGGATGACGATGGCGCGCGAGCGGATCGCGTTCCAGGGCCTGCCGGCGCGGATCTGCTGGCTGGGTTATGGCCAGCGCCACCGGGTCGGCCTGCGGTTCAACGAGCTGGTCGCCCGCGGCAAGGTCAAGGCGCCGATCGTCATCGGCCGCGACCACCTCGACTGCGGCTCGGTCGCGTCGCCCAACCGGGAGACCGAAGCGATGAAGGACGGCACCGATGCGGTCGCCGACTGGGCGCTGCTCAACGCCATGGTCAACACCGCAGCCGGTGCGACCTGGGTCTCGTTCCACCATGGCGGCGGTGTCGGCATCGGCTACTCGCTGCACGCCGGCATGGTCGTGGTCGCCGATGGCACGCCGCGCGCGGCGCGCTGCCTCGAGCGCGTGCTGACCACCGACCCCGGCATGGGGATCATTCGCCACGCCGATGCCGGGTACGACGAGG
>DATGFB010000127.1:0-3663 GCA_035309605.1 Jatrophihabitantaceae bacterium | reverse complement strand
GTTGCCGGCCGCCTTGGCATTCGCGACGTCCTGGTACACCCGCAGGTACCAATGCTCGTCGAACCACGCGTTGGGCGACCGGCCCGCCGCCGTTCCTGCGGTCACGTAGTGCCAGAGCGCGGACGGAACGGTGCGCTGCCGCAGCATCGCCGCGACGTCACCGTAGGCCGCGACGTACCAGTCCGGTTTGAAGTCGCCGCGCACCGCATGCGCGACGCCGTCGTGCATCGGGTAGGCCGACGAGCCGTGTGCGCCTTCCGCGAGCGCAAAGGTCCGGTGTGTCCCGCGGCAGCCGTGCACCACATGGTGGTGAAAGCCACTGGACTCCTGGCGGCGCGCGATTGCCCGCGCGACATGAGGGTTGGCGTTGCGATAGGCGATCTCGTCGAATGCGGGGGACGGGGAGAACCCGGCCGCCGCACCCACCTCGAGGTAGTGGGCGAACGCGTCCAGACCGCCTGGCTCGTACTGCACGCCGTAGAACGAGACGTACCACTGGGCGTCGAATCCCGCGCGCAGCAGCTGGACGGCCGCGCTGTCGCCGTCGCGCAGCTGCGCCGGTCGCGCGCGCCGCTCGCGCAGTCGGATCGCGGTCTCACCGGCGCGCGCGAGGAGGCGTCCGGTCGCCAGCCGGTGCACCTTGGTCAGGCCACGGCGGGCGACGAGTGCCAATCCGCCCTCGCGGTAACGCTCGCGCGCGTACGCGACGTTGCGCGCGATACGCCCGTGGGCGGTGCGCGTCACCGACTGTCTCCGACGGGAGGGTGCAGGTGCGACCCATTCAGCGCGTTACCCCACCGGCCACCCAACACAGCGATCCCCTTCGACTCCGCCAGCGAGTCGTTGAACACCTCGAGACAGAAACCCTGCGGCTTGAAGTCGTACGCGTATGCCAGCGCGTCGTCGATGATCGATGCGTGCAGCCCGTAGGCGCCGGCCTGCAGCATCATCTGCGGGACGTCGACGTCGACCGAGCCGCGACCGTGGATGCTGCTCGGCATCATCGGCTCGTCGCGGCTGTGTTGCGCCCAGGCGCACACCCCCGAGGTAGTGGTCAGAGCCAGGGTGAACACCGGTTTGTCGATCGGGTCCTCGGCCCAGTAATGCATGCGAAACGTGATCGGATCGCCGGTCTGGACTCGACTGATCTGGAAGCCGTGCGCGCCGATCATCTCGATTTCGGTGATCCGCACGCGCGCGTCCGGAGGTGGCTCCGCGGGCGGTCGCTTCGGGCCGTGCGCGACGAGGTAGGCGCCGACGACGTCATGCGGCGCGCCGGTGTCGACGAGTCGCCCGCGTTCGAGATGGCCGAGTTCGTCGCACATGCGCTCCATGGCACCGAGAGCGTGGCTGGCAAGAATGACCGTCTTCCCCCGGCGACGGAATTCGGCGAACTTCTGCATGCACCGGTCCTGGAACATCGCGTCGCCGACGGCGAGCACCTCGTCGACGATGAGGATGTCCGGGTCGACGTGGGTCGCCACGGCGAACGCGAGCCGCACGTACATGCCGGACGAGTACGTTTTGACCGGTTGATCGATGAACTCTCCGATGTCGGCGAATTCGATGATCGCGTCGAGCTTCTTCGCGATCGCCGCACGACTGATGCCCAGCATCGAGGCGTTGAGGAACACGTTCTCCCGGCCGCTCAGGTCCAGGTGAAACCCGGAGCCCAGTTCGAGCAGCGACGCGATCGAGCCTCGCGTGACGATCTGGCCGCGGTTCGGCAACAGGATCCGGGTGATGCACTTGAGCATCGTGGACTTTCCGGAGCCGTTCTGGCCGACGAGGCCGAACGTGGTGCCGGCACGAACGCCGAACGAGACGTCGCGCAGCGCCCAGAACTCTTCGTAGCTCGATCGTCGCCGTCGCAGGACTGTTTCCTTGAACGACTGGTTGCGCTCGTTGTAGAGCCGGAATGACTTGGAGACGTTGGCGACCTCGACGGCCAGGTTCGCCATCGTCATAGCTCCTCGGCCAAGCGGCCCTCGAGCCGCCGGAACACGAAGTGGCCCACTCCAACGGCCGACACGGTGTACCCGGCGACGATGCCGATGGTGCCCAGATCGGGCACGGTGCCGTTGTAGATCGTGTCCCGGAACGCCGCAGTGAAGCGCTCCATCGGGTTGAGGCGGTAGAGCACGTAGCCGGTCGAGTCGACGCCGAGCCGCTGCCTGATCAGTGCGATCGGGTAGAAGATCGGCGTCGCGTAGAACCACGCCATCATGAGCAGCGTCAGCAGATGTTGCGTGTCGCGGAAGTAGACCGTCGCGACCGAGCTCAGCAACGCCATGCCGAATGCGAATGCTGCCAGGAGAATCGTGAGGAGGATCGTCGTCGCGAGCGGCAGTATGCGGATGGTTCCGCCGAACAGCAAGACCGCCACGTGGAGCACGACGAGCTCGATGGCAAACGAGAACAGGCACGAGAACAGATTCGCGAGGACGAGCGCCTCACGCGGGAAATAGACCTTCTGGATGAGGTTCGTATTTCCGATGAGTGACAGCGCGCCGGTATTGACGACCGTCGCGAAGAACAGGAACGGCAGCAGTGCTGCGGCGAGCCACAGGACGAACACGTCCAACCCGGACGAGGTGGCCGGTGTCGGCTTGATCCGAAGGACGTAACCGAAGACGACCGAGTAGATCGTGATCTGGGCGACCGGGTTGAGCAGTGACCACCCTTGCCCCAGCGTGGTGCGCCGGTACTTCGTCCTGACTTCGCGAAGCCAGAGATTTCGCAACAATTCGTGCGCGGCCAGCAGATCGCGGATGCCCGACGGACCGGAGAATCGCGTGAGGCGATGGGTCCGCCTGTTCGCGTTCTCAGCGATCACAAATCGCGAGTGTAGCTTCTGTTAAGACCGAAATCTCAGCTCCGCGGCGCGCGATCACCCCTCTCGGGAAGCGGGATCAGGACCAGCAGGCCGGGCTGTGACGATGCGAGCGGGCCTAGACTTGCGCGGTGATCGGCCGGATCGTTGTCGTTGCCGGTGTACTCGTGCTGTCGGCCTTCATCATCGTTCACTCGACATCGGGGAACCCTGCATCGACCGGCCACCCGGTGACGTCGTCAGGGACGTCGCCGTCCGCGCCTGCGAGCACGGCGACGTCCGGCTCCGCCCCGGCGAGCTCGCCTGCATCGCGTGCTCAGGCCGCAACGGCTGCCCAGATCTCCGCATGGTTCGCCCGCGTGCACACCCGGTATGCGGCGTTCGCCACCGACGAGAAAGACCTCTCGAAGGCGTCGGGCAAGAATGCGGACATCAGTGCGCTGAAGGCCGTGTGCGGGACGTTGAAAACTGACGTGGTCGCGTTCCAGGCCGAGCCGCCGGCGCCGGACAGCACGCTGCGGGTCGATCTCGCGCATGCCATGGCTGACTACGGGGCTGCCGCAGCCGATTGCCTGAAAGGCGAGTACGGGGCAACGGGCCAAGTGAGCATCTGGGCGACCACGTGGCTCGACCGTGCAACGACGCGCATCGAGCAGTTCACTCGATGACCTAGGCGATCGGTGTCCCGAGTCGAGCCACCTGTTGCTCCACGACAGCCAGATACCGTGCGAATTCGGGTTCGTCCGGCCAGCGCGCGACGAGGCCGAGCAGGCACTCGCGAGCCGCCACCCAGTCACGCTGGCGGACCAGTACCGAGGCGAGTTGGCTGT
>DATGFB010000126.1:0-3553 GCA_035309605.1 Jatrophihabitantaceae bacterium | reverse complement strand
CTCGACCACCCGTCACTCGCGCTGCCGCTGCCGAACGGCGACTTCGCGGTGAACGACGACTTCAACCACCGCGTGATCGTGGTCGACCCGCGCACCGACAAGATCGTGTGGCAGTACGGGTTCACCGGCCTTCCGGGCATCGCGCCGGGTTACCTCTACAACCCGGACGGCATCGACCTGGTGCCGCCGTCGTCGTTGCTCGTGACGCATCGAGCCACGCTGGGCGCGTGAGCGTCAGGCCGTGGACGCAAGCCGCTGCACCTCCGCGAGGATGTTCTTGATCGCCGCGTCCTGCGTGAGCAGGTGTGCCTGGATCTGCTTGGCCTCCTCCAGCACGGCCGAGGCGTCGTCGTAGGTCGCCTGCGAGCGCTTGTCCGCAGCTACGGCCTGCACGTTCTGCCCGACGATGATGATCGGCAACAGCACCAACTGCAGGAACGTCTGCGCGATCCACGCGACGATGACGATCACGTTGCCCGACTTGAACGCCGAGGGTGCGCTGATGAGCGCGAGCACGGTGAACAGGTACGCGGTCCACATCGTCCCCACGATGATCGTGATCTTGAGCCCGACCTTCGCGTTGAATCGAGCCATCGGGCCCGGCCCGTGCAGCGTCGCGCGCACCTCGGATGTCTTCGGTGGCGGGCCGGTGACCTTGCGCTCCTCGACGCGCGGATGCGGAACGTATTCGAACGGCTCCATGCCCTGAGAGTCGCACGACGGACGCGCCGACCGGTTGAACCACGGCCGTGTCGCTCTCAGTACAAACCGTGGTTGACCCCGCCCAGCACGGCTGCGATCACCGGTCCGACCTCCGGCTCGGGCAGGTTACGCAACGGCCCGTCCAGCAGCAGGCTCGAGATGCCGTGGACGGCCGACCACGCGACGAACTCCGCACCCTGACGGCGGGCCGGTGTCACGGCACCCACCTCGACCAGCTCGTCGAGCCGCTCGTTGAGCAGTGCGAATGGGCTCGTGAACCGCTCGTCCGCCGGCGGTGGCGTCTCGCGCGCCTTTTCGGCGGACGGATGCGGTTGCGCCGAGGTGAAGGCCGTGCGGAACCACCCGGGCTCGGTGCGCGCGAACTCGATGTAGGCAAGTCCGATCGCCTGCAACCGCTCTTGAGCGCGGCGCACCCGGTCCCTCACGGTGACGACCTGCATGCGCTCGATCATCAGCAGGCCGAGCTGATGCATGCACCGCTCGGCAACTGCCGCGACCAGATCCTCCTGGTTCGCGAAGTGCCGGTAGGCGGCGTTGTGCGATACCCCGGCCTGCCGGGATACGGCGCGCAACTGGATCGCGGTCGGGCCGCCGTCGCGCGCCAGGGCAACGCCGGCCTCGACCAAGGCCTCGCGCAGATTGCCGTGGTGGTAGCCGCGGGCAGGTTCCTCAGAAGACATGTTGACAGTGTCCACTTATCGTGACAGTCTCGTCAATGAATGTTGGCATCGTCAACATCGTACTCGACCTCGGAGCACCTCATGACCGGCCTGACTTCCCGCCAGCGGTTGCTGATCCTGGCCACCGTCTGCCTCGCGGCGTTCGCCATCAACCTCGACACCACGATCGTCAACGTCGCGCTCCCCGACCTGGCGCGTCAGTTGCACGCCTCGACGCGCGATCTGCAGTGGATCGTCGACGCCTACAACCTGTCGTTCGCGGCGCTCGTGCTGACCGCCGGCTCGCTCGGCGACCGGTTCGGGCGGCGTCCCGCGCTGCTGGTGGGCCTGGCCGGGTTCGCGCTCTCGAGTGCGGTCGGTGCTCTCGTGACGTCTGCTGCCGCGCTCATCGCGGTGCGCTTCGTCATGGGCGCGAGTGCGGCGGTCATCTTCCCGACCACGCTGTCGATCATCACGAACGCATTCCCGGACCGTGCCGAGCGCGCGAAGGCGATCGGCCTGTGGGGCGCGGTGACCGGCCTGGGCGTCGCGGTCGGTCCCGTGACGGGTGGTCTGCTGCTTGCGCACTTCGGCTGGCCGTCGGTCTTCGTCGCGTTGGTACCGGTGGCGCTCGTCGCGTTCGCCGCGACCTGGCGCTGGGTACCCGAGTCGAGCGACCCCGCGCAGGCGCGTCTCGACCTGCCCGGTCTGGTGCTGTCGTCCGGAGCGATCGGCGTGCTCGTCTACACGATCATCAACGCTCCGACGCGCGGCTGGTCGAGTGCCGCCACGCTCGGTGGCCTGATCGGTACCGCTGCGCTCGTCATCTCGTTCGTCCTCGTCGAGCGCCGCCGCGAGCGTCCGATGATCGACGTTTCACTGTTCCGCAATCCGGCGTTCTCGGCGGCGAGTTCGTCGGTCACGGTGGCGTTCTTCGCGCTGTTCGGCTTCATCTTCTTGGTGACGCAGTACTTCCAGTTCATGCGCGGTTACGGCACGTTGTCGACCGGTGTGCGCATCCTGCCGGTGGCGATGACGATCGCGTTGGGCTCGGTCGCCGGCGTGGTGCTCGCCGCACGCATCGGCACGCGTGCCGTCGTCACGACGGGCTTGTTGTCGTTGGGTTGGTCGTTCGCGTGGATCGCGCTCTCGCCCATCGACACTCCGTACAGCCACATCGTCGGCCAGATGGTGTTCATGGGTCTGGGTCTCGGTCTGACGACGACCCCGGCCACCGAGTCGATCCTCAGCGTGCTCCCGGCGGCCAAGGCCGGCGTCGGCTCCGCGGTCAACGACGCGACGCGCGAAGCGGGCGGCACGCTCGGTGTCGCAGTGCTGGGGAGCATCTTCACCGGCTTGTTCGCGAACCACCTCGGCCACACGGCGTTCCACACCCTGCCCGCGCACGCGGTCGCGACTGCACAGAACTCGGTGGCCGCGGCACTCGCGACCGCCGGGCAGGCGCCGACCGCTTCGATGCAGCAGCAGTTGCTCACCGGCGTGCAGTCGTCGTTCGTGCACGGCTTCCACGTCGCGTGCATCGTCGCCGCCGCCATCTGCGCAGCCGGTGCGGCGGGAGCGCTGCTGCTCCCGGGCCGGGCCCGGCAGGGCGACGTTGTCGCCGTGACCGCGGAGGCCGAACTCGTGCCAGCCTGAAACCGAGCGTGACGGGAGCCAATAGGTCCGCGGCGATCCCCCGGCTATTCTCACGGCACTGAACTCGCGGACGGCGAGTCGTCAATGAGGAATTCAGCCGGGATGACGCTGCCGCTCTCTGACGACACCATCCTCGGACGCCTGCACCGCAACGCCATCGAGCATGGCGACGAGCCGGCGATTCACCTCTACGGTCGCGGCGACGACGATGTCACGACGCTCACCTGGGCCGGGCTGCTGCGACATTCCGATGCGTACGCACAGCGCTACCGGGCGACGGGCGTGCAGCCGGGCGACGTCGTCATGGTGTCTCTCCAACACGGAATGTCGATGTATCCCGCCTACCTCGGCGTCATGCTCGCGGGCGCAATTCCTTCGTTCCTGGCGTTTCCGACGCCGAAGCAGGACCCGGTCCTCTACTGGAAGTCGCACCAGGCGTTGTTCGAACGCCTGACGCCGGATGCGGTGCTCACGTATGCAGCCAACGCGCGCGACCTGGCGGCCGTCCTGCCTGC
>DATGFB010000125.1:0-6479 GCA_035309605.1 Jatrophihabitantaceae bacterium | reverse complement strand
GCGGCTCTGGCGATGGTCGTGCTCGCCTGGCAGGCCGGTGGCGGCATCGGTTCGGGTCACCTGTCGGCCGTCGGCGCCTCGCCGTGGCGAGCCGCGTTCGTTCTGGCGGCCGAGATCGCGATCGCGGGCTCGGCGTGGCTCGGTGGCGCGGCCGCACTGCAGTGGTGGCACGGTCGTCGCCGCCTCGGTGCCCTCGCGGTAAGCACCGAACCGTCGCCCGTGTCGGCGGACGCTCCGACTACCGAGCTGCCGAAGCTCGCCGCCGTCGCCGACTCGATCGCCGACACCGACACCGACGACGGCGACGGCGGCCGGGCGGGTCAGCTCGCCGGGTAAGGTCGGGGCGTGCTGGATGGCGCTGCCTCGGCCGGCGCCGGAAACCGCCCGGCGCGGCTTGTCGTCCTTGCCTCGGGCAGCGGAAGCACGCTGCAGGCGATCGTCGACGCGGTCGACGATCCTTCGTTCCCGGCGGTTGTGGTCGCAGCTGGGACGGACGTCAAGGAGTGCATCGCGATGGCACGCGCGGAGGCTCGGGGCATCCCGACGTTCGCGGTGCAACTGCGCGACTTCGCCGACCGCGACGCGTGGAACGATGCCTTCGCCGAGCAGATCGCGTCCTACCGACCCGACCTGGTCGTGCTCGCCGGATTCATGCGCGTGCTTGCCGCGGGAACCGTCCGCCGGTTCCGCATCGTCAACACGCATCCCGCGTACCTGCCCGCCTTTCCCGGTGCGCACGCGGTGCGTGACGCACTTGCCGCCGGCGTCGACACGACCGGCGTCACCGTGCACTGGGTGGACGAAGGTGTCGACACCGGACCGGTGATCGTTCAGCAAGTGGTGCCGGTGCTGCCCGGCGACGACGAGGACACCCTGCGCGAACGCATTCAAGCCGTCGAGAAACCCTTGTACGTCAAGGCCATTCGTCAAATCTGCGGAGAACTTCGATGACACGTATTGCCGTGCGGCGCGCGCTCGTCAGCGTCTACGACAAGACCGGACTGGACGAGCTCGCCCGCGGATTGCACGCCGCCGGTATCGAGATCGTGTCGACCGGTTCGACCGCAGCGCGCATCCGGGACCTCGGCATACCCGTAACGGCGGTTGAGCAGGTCACGGGCTTCCCCGAGATCCTCGGCGGACGCGTGAAGACGCTGCACCCGAACGTGCACGCCGGTCTGCTCGCCGACCAGAACGACGCCGAGCACGTAGCGACGATCGAGGAGCTCGACATCGCGCCGTTCCAGTTGCTCGTCGCCAACCTCTATCCGTTCGTGCAGACGGTCGCGAGCGGCGCCACGCCACCGGAGGTGATCGAGCAGATCGACATCGGCGGACCGGCGATGGTGCGCGCGAGCGCGAAGAACCACGGCTCGGTCGCGGTCGTCGTCGACCCGGCGCGTTACCCCGACGTGCTCGCCGCGGTCGAAGCAGGTGGTTTCGACCTCGCCGCGCGGCAACGGCTCGCGGTTGACGCGTTCCGGCACACCGCTTCGTACGACATCGCGGTCGCGTCCTGGTTGGGCAGTGTCGTTGCGCCCGACGACGTCGTCGAGGGGACGTCCAGCGGCTTTCCGGGATGGGTCGCTGCGTCCTACGAGCGCGCCGCCGTGCTGCGTTACGGCGAGAATCCGCACCAGCGCGCGGCGTTGTACGTGACGCACGGTGCACGGCCCGGCATCGCCCAGGCGGAGCAGATCGCGGGCAAGGAGATGAGCTACAACAACTACGTCGACGGCGATGCCGCGTACCGCGCCGCGTACGACTTCGACGAGCCGTGCGTCGCGATCATCAAGCACGCGAACCCGTGTGGCATCGCGGTCGGCGCCGACATCGCCGAGGCGCATCGCAAGGCGCATGCGAGCGACCCCGTGAGCGCGTATGGCGGCGTGATCGCCACGAACCGGCCGGTCGACGCGGAGATGGCTGCGCAGCTCGCCGACATCTTCACCGAGGTGATCGTCGCGCCGGCGTTCGACGACGCGGCGCTCGACGCGCTGATGAGCAAGAAGAACCTGCGCCTACTCGTCGCTGCTCCGGTTGCGGCGGGGCCGCGGGTCGAGACGCGGCCGGTCAGCGGCGGTCTGCTCATGCAGTCGGCCGATCGCATCGACGCGCCCGGAGACGAGCCGTCGAACTGGACCCTCGCGGCGGGCCGGGCCGCCGACGACGCGACGTTGCGCGACCTGCGGTTCGCGTGGCGTGCCGTTCGGGCCGTCAAGTCCAACGCGATCCTGCTCGCGCACGATGGCGCAACGGTCGGCATCGGCATGGGGCAGGTCAACCGCGTCGACTCGTGCCGGCTTGCCGTGTCACGCGCGGGCGAGCGCGCCGCGGGATCGGTCGGTGCGTCCGATGCGTTCTTCCCGTTCGCGGACGGATTGCAGGTGCTGATCGACGCCGGCGTTCGGGCGGTCGTGCAGCCCGGCGGCTCGATCCGCGACGCGGACGTGATCACCGCCGCCGAGCAGGCCGGCGTGACGATGTACTTGACCGGCGCGCGTCACTTCGCGCACTAGGTTTCTACGTTGACTGGTCACTTTCGCGTCGACTGGTCAGATATAGGTGACCAGTCAGTGGTGTAAGTGCCCAGTCAACGGGGCTGGCAGGATGGGCAGCCGTGACTGCAGTGGTTATGGACGGTAAGGCGACGCTCACCGCGATCAAGGACGAGCTGGCGCTGCGCGTCGCGGCGCTGCGCGAGCGCGGCGTGACGCCGGGTCTCGGCACGGTGCTGGTCGGCGACGACCCGGCCAGTCGCTGGTACGTCAACGCCAAGCACAAGGACAGCGCCCAGATCGGGATCGTGAGCATCCAGCGCGAGTTGCCCGCGAGCAGCACACAGGCCGAAGTCGAGGCGGTCGTCGACGAGCTCAACGCCGACCCGTCCTGCACCGCGTTCCTCGTGCAGCAGCCGACCGGGCTGGACGAGTTCGCCATTCTCGAACGTGTCGATCCGACGAAGGACGTGGACGGCCTGCACCCGGTCAATCTCGGCTGGTTGGTGCTCGGCAAGCCCGCGCCGCTGCCGTGTACGCCGACCGGGATCATCGAGTTGCTCCGCCGGTACGACGTGCCGATCGCGGGCGCGCACGTCGTCGTGATCGGTCGCGGCATCACCGTCGGACGTCCGCTCGCGCTGATGCTGACCCGGCGCAGTGAGAACGCCACGGTCACGGTGTGCCACACGGGCACCCGCGATCTCGCAGCCATCACCCGGCAGGCCGACATCGTCGTCGCGGCCGCGGGCGCACCGCACTTGATCACTCGCGACATGGTGCGCCCGGGCGCCGCTGTCATCGATGCCGGCGTGAGCCGCGTCGACGGCAAGGTCGTCGGCGACGTCGCTCCGGATGTGGCAGACGTCGCGGGCTACCTCTCGCCCAATCCTGGCGGCGTCGGTCCGATGACGCGCGCCATGCTGCTGTCCAACGTCGTCGCGGCCGCCGAACGCGGCGCCACGCTTGCAGCCACACACGCGTGAGCGTCCTCGTGTCGCTGCGCAACCGACGCCGGATCGTCGCGCAGCTGCCGTTCCTCAGCATCGTCGCCGTCGTCCTCGGCGTGGTCCTGTATCTGAGCATCGAGCCCGGGCACTGGCGGCGCGGCTGCGCGGTGATCGCGGCCGCCATGCTCGGCGGCGCGGTGCTCCGGCTCGTGCTGCCCGCGCCGAAAGCGGGCCTGCTCGCGGTCCGTGGCCGGTACTGGGACACGCTGTGTTACGCCGTCCTGGGTGGCGTGATTCTCGCCGTCGACATCCGGCTACGGAACTGAGCAACGGGCGGGCTAGCCTCGGCCACAGAACCCCGACCCGGCCGCGCGCATGCGCCGTCCGCAGCTGAGCAGACAAGAGGAGATCGCGATGTCCCCATCCCGTTCCGGCAAGGTCACCGTCGTCGGTGCCGGCTTCTACGGGTCGACCACGGCGCAGCGCCTGGCGGAGTACGACGTCTTCGAGACGGTCGTGCTGACCGACATCGTCGAGGGCAAGCCCGAGGGACTCGCGCTCGATCTGAACCAATCGCGGCCGATCGAGCACTTCGAGACGACCGTCGTCGGTGCGACCACCACCCCCGAGGGCGATGGGTACGAGGCGACCGCGGACAGCGACGTCGTCGTCGTCACGGCCGGCCTGCCACGTAAGCCCGGTATGAGCCGCATGGACCTGCTCGAAGTCAACGCGAAGATCGTGCGCGGTGTCGCCGAGAACGTCGCGAAGTACTCGCCCAACGCGGTGATCGTCGTCGTGTCGAACCCGCTCGACGAGATGACCGCACTTGCCCAGCTCGCGTCGGGCTTCCCGAAGCAACGCGTCTTCGGCCAGGCCGGTGTGCTCGACACCGCACGGTTCACCAACAACGTCGCGACGACACTGGGCGTCCCGGTGTCGTCCGTGCAGACGCTCACGCTCGGCTCGCACGGCGACACCATGGTGCCGGTGCCGTCGGCGTGCTTCGTCGGCGGCAAACCGCTGACCGACGTCATGGATCAGGCGACGATCGACGAGCTCGTCACGCGCACCCGCAACGGCGGAGCCGAGGTCGTGGCGCTGCTCAAGACCGGCTCGGCGTACTACGCACCGTCCGCCGCGGCCGCCCGCATGGCGAAGGCAGTCATCGAGGACTCCGGCGAAGTCATCCCGGTCTGCGCCTGGGTCGAGGGTGAGTACGGCATCAACGGCGTGTATCTCGGCGTCGAGGCCGAGATCGGCTCAGGCGGCGTCAAGCGCATCGTCGAGCGCGACCTGACCAATTCGGAGTTGGCCGGCTTGAAGGAGGCCGCCGAGGCCGTCCGCGCCAAGCAGGCCGACGTAGCTGATCTCTAGCACGGCGCACGGTCGGCCGAGTGGCCGGTTTCGTCGCGAGTGGCCTGATGTAAAGGGCCACTGGCCGCGTAACCGGCCACTCGCGCGTTGATGCGTGGCCATTTCGTTAGCGTCGACGTCCTATGTGTGACACGTGTTTAGGCGTACGTTAAACGCGCGTTAACCATCGGAAACGCTGACGAAGCGAGGGTCAATGACTGCCACCGCGATGCGACCGAACGCCGGATTCTCTCGGCGTCTGTGGGACCGCGAGCTCGACCACTATCCGAGGCCATCCGTGCGATTCACCTCGCTCGGCGTCGTCGTGATCGCGACGATCGTGCTGTATTACCAGTTCTATCTGGCCGGCGCGGTCGCGGCCCGGATCATCTCCGACTACCACATGTCGTTCGTCTACTACGTCAACATCAGCGTCGTCGGCTACCTCCTCGGCGCAGTCGCCTCGTTCCTGACCGGCATCGCCGACAAGTACGGGCGCGCGAACATCGTCACGGTCGGCCTCTTCGTCGTAGGTCTGCTGTGCCTGATCGGCATCCCGAACGCGCACAGCAAGCTCGGCTTCGGCATCCTGTTCGCCGCGATCGGCATGGTCGAGGGCGTCATCCTCGTCGCCACGCCTGCGCTCATCCGCGACTTCAGCCCGCAGCTCGGGCGTGCGTCGGCGATGGGATTCTGGACGTTGGGCCCGGTGCTCGGCAGCCTCGTCGTGAGCGTGATCGTCAGCAACACGAGCAACAGCACGGCATGGCAAGACCAGTACATCGTGTGCGGCATCGTCGGGCTCGTCGTCGCCACCATCGCGTTGTTCTGGTTGCGCGAGCTCGCGCCGGGGCTGCGCGACCAGCTCATGGTCAGCAGCAAGGACCGCGCCCTGATCGAGGCGCGCGCGAAGGGCATCGACGTCGAAGCGAGTCTGCGGCATCCGTTCCGGCAGATGCTCAAGGCTGACATCGTGCTGTCGGCGTTCGCCATCAGCGTCTTCCTGATCATCTACTACACCGCCGTCGGGTTCTTCCCGATCTACTTCCAGACCGTGTTCGGCTTCAGCCAGTCGAAGGCGAACGCACTGGGCAACTGGAACTGGACGTTCAACGCCATCGGCCTGCTGCTGATCGGATTCCTGTCCGACCGCATGAGGGTGCGCAAGCCGTTCATGATCGTCGGTGCGATCGGCGCGATCGTGTTCACGCTGCTGTTCCTGTCGCGCGCGACTCATCCGCACACCAGCTACTCGACGTTCGTCTGGCTGCTCGTCGGCCTGAGCCTGTCGCTCGGCGTCGCGTACGCCCCGTGGATGGCGAGCTTCACCGAAACCGTCGAGCGGCGTAACCCTGCGCTGACCGCGACCGGCCTTGCGGTGTGGGGGCTCATCATTCGCATCGTCATCGCGGTGTCGGTGTTCATCGTTCCGCACATCGTGAACACGGTGACCACGCTCGTCGACAAGGGGGCGACTGTGCAGACGGTCGCCGCGGGCAAGGATCCCGCCCTGACGCCGGCGCAGAACGCGGCCGTCAAGGCCGTCGCCGCCGATCCGACGATCGTGCCGAAGGTGCAGGGGCTCGCGGCGCAATACGCGACGCAACTGCAGACTGCGGCCAAGATCGATCCCGCGACGCAAGCGGCGCTCGCCACCAACCCGACCGATCAGGCC
>DATGFB010000124.1:0-4873 GCA_035309605.1 Jatrophihabitantaceae bacterium | reverse complement strand
CATGCACACCATCGCCGCGGAACTCGTCGCCAACGTCGCCACCGTCCTCGTCGCGACCGGCGACACCGTGGCGCCCACAGACACGCTGGTCATCCTCGAGTCGATGAAGATGGAGATCCCGGTGCTCGCCGAGGTGCCGGGCGTCGTCACCGAGATCGCGGTCAACCCGGGCGACGTGATCCGCGAGGGCGACGTCATCGCGGTCATCGAGGAGGCCAGGTGACCTCGCCCGCGCCCGCGCCCGCGTCGACGGCCGACGCCGACGTGGCGGCCGAAGCCGCCCCGATCCAGATTCGGCTGCGCGGTCTGCGCAAGACGTTCGGTTCGGTCGTCGCCGTCGACCGCCTCGACCTCGACGTTCGGGACGGGGAGTTCTTCGCGATGCTCGGGCCGTCCGGTTCGGGCAAGACGACGGTGCTACGCATGATCGCCGGTTTCGAGACGCCGACGGCGGGCACTATCGAACTCGGCGGCGTAGACGCAACCCGTGAACCGCCCTTTCGCCGCGACGTCAACACCGTGTTCCAGGACTACGCACTGTTCCCGCACATGAACGTGGAGCAGAACGTCGGGTACGGGCTGCGCGTGCGCAAGATTGCGCGTACCGATCGGGCGCGCCGCGTTGCGGCGGCGCTGGAGCTGGTGCGTCTCGGCGGCTACGGCGCACGCCGGCCGAGCGAGCTGTCGGGTGGGCAGCGGCAACGGGTCGCGCTGGCTCGCGCGCTCGTCAACCGGCCGCGCGTGCTGTTACTCGACGAGCCCCTCGGTGCGCTCGACCTCAAGCTGCGCGAGCAGATGCAACTCGAGCTGAAGGCGATCCAGCGCGACGTCGGCATCACGTTCGTGTTCGTCACGCACGACCAGGACGAGGCGCTGACGCTGTGCGATCGCCTCGCGGTGTTCAACGAGGGCCGCATCGAGCAGCTCGGTACGCCCTTCGACGTGTACGAATCACCGGCGACGCGGTTTGTCGCCGAGTTCGTTGGTACGTCCAACGTTCTCACCGGTGACGCGGCACTCAGCGTTTACGGCGAGGACGCGACGTTCGCGGTGCGGCCCGAGAAGGTACGCGTGATGCGAACCGGAGCGACGTCGTCTGCCGGCGACATCCGCGTCGAGGGCGCCGTGCGCGAGGTCGTGTACGCAGGTGCCGAGTCGCGCGTCGTTGTCGACGCCCCGGGTTGCGGCATGCTCACCGCGATCCGCCTCAACGTAGCCGCGGATGACGAACCGCTGCGGCGTGGCGACACCGTCGTCGCCAGCTGGCCCCGCTCCTCCGCGCGGAGGATCGGTTGATTTCCGGTCCGGTCGACAAGGAGAACCTCCGATGACGACAATGCTTCGCCGAACGAGCACCGTCGTGTCGCTCCTTGCCGCGCTATCGCTGGTCGCCGCGTGCGCCAGTTCGAAGAGCGGCAACACGAGCACGTCCAAGCGGTCCGTGCCGAAGATCGCGATGGCGACGGCGGTAGGCCCGGGTGAGGGCGCGCTCAACATCATCGTCTGGGCGGGCTATGCCGAGGACGGTTCGAACGACAAGACCGTCGACTGGGTGCATCCGTTCGAACAGCAAACGGGCTGCAAGGTCAACGCGAAGATCGGCAACACCTCCGACGAGATGGTGCAGCTGATGAAGACCGGGCAGTACGACGGCGTGTCTGCGTCGGGTGACGCCACACTGCGGCTGGTCTACGGCGGCGACGTGGCGCCGGTCAACACCAACCTGGTGCCGAACTACGCGACCGTGTCGCCGTTCCTCAAGAACGGCAACTGGAACTCGGTCAACGGGCAGATGTACGGCATCCCACACGGTTGGGGCGCGAACCTGCTGATGTGGGACTCGAAGAAGATTCCCACCGATCTCGATTCGTGGGGCGCCGTGTTCGACAAGTCGAGCGCGTACAAGGGCAAGGTCACCGCCTACGACTCGCCGATCTACATCGCCGACGCCGCGCTGTATCTGATGGCGACGCAGCCGTCGCTCGGCATCACAGACCCGTACTCGCTCACGCCGAGTCAGCTCGACGCGGCGGTGGCGCTGCTCAAGCAGCAGAAGTCGAACGTCGGTGAGTACTGGTCCGACTACACCAAGGAAGTACAGGCGTTCGAATCCGGCACGTCCGACGTGGGCACTACGTGGCAGGTCATCGCGAACCTGATCACCGCCGACAAGAAGACGACGGTCAAGACCGCGGTGCCCAAGGAAGGCGTCACCGGATGGTCGGACACGTGGATGATCTCGGCGCACGCGCAACACCCGAACTGCATGTACAAGTGGATGAACTACATCATCTCGCCGACGGTGAATGCACAGGTCGCCGAGTGGTTCGGTGAGGCGCCCGCGCAGACGCTCGCCTGCCAGCACACGGTCGACAAGTCGTTCTGCGACACCTACCACGCACTCGATTCGTCCTACGCAGGCAAGATCCACTACTGGACGACGCCGCAGACCCAGTGCGTGAACGGCAACGGCAAGAGCGATTGCACCGACTACGCGACGTGGGTCAGTAAGTGGCAAGAGGTGAAGGGCTGAGCATCGACACCCGCCCCGCGTCGGCGGACAGCACACCCGCCCGGCGCGGGGCAGTCTCGGCGTTCTTCGCGCGCAAGCGCAAGACACAGGTGGCGCTGCTGTTGCTGCCGCCGGCGTGGATCGTCGTCGGTTATCTCGCCGCGCTGGTCGTGCTGCTCGTGTCGGCCTTCTGGACGACCGACACGTTCACCGGGAACGTCATCCACGTCTACTCGTGGGAGAACCTGCGCTCGGTCTATACCGATCACCTGTTCCGCACGGTCACACTGCGCACGATCGGTGTGGCCCTGCTCGTCACGCTGATCGATGCGCTCGTTGCGTTCCCGATGGCGTTCTACATGAGCGTGATCGCGCGACCGGCTACGCGACGCATGCTCGTGATCGCTGTGCTCACGCCGTTGTGGGCGAGCTACCTGGTCAAGGCGTACGCCTGGCGCAGCCTGTTGTCGCCGACCGGTGCGTTGACCTACGTGACCGGAGGGCATACGCCGGGCTACGGCTTGACCGCCACGGTGATCACGCTCGCATATCTGTGGCTGCCGTACATGGTCATCCCGGTGTACGCCGGATTCGAGCGGCTGCCACGCGCACTGCTCGAAGCCAGTGCTGATCTCGGCGCGGGCGCCGGACGCACGATCCGTTCGGTGATCGTGCCGATGGTGTTCCCGGCGATCGCCGCAGGCTCGATCTTCACGTTCTCGCTGACGCTCGGCGACTACATCGCGGTCGGCATCGTCGGCGGCAAGACGCAGCTGCTCGCAAACGTCATCTACGGCCAGCTCGTCACCGCGAACGACCAGCCGCTCGCGGCCGCGTTGTCGACCGTCCCGCTCCTCGCCATCGTGCTGTACCTGCTTGCGATGCGACGTACCGGCGCATTGGAGAACGTCTGATGGTGCTGTCGCCGCGACTGCGCTGGACGCTGCGGATCCTCACGATTCTCGGCCTCGCGTTCCTGTACATCCCGCTGCTGCTCGTGATCGTGAACGCGTTCAACTCCTCGCGCACGTTCGCGTTCCCGCCGAGCGGATTCACGCTGCGCTGGTGGAGCGATACCTGGCACAGCAGCGGCGCGCGCACTGCGCTGTGGACGTCGGTCAAGGCAGGGCTGGGCGCGACCGCGATCGCGCTCGTCCTCGGCACGTGCGCCGCGTTCGCGGTACAGCGCTACAAGTTCTTCGGCCGGTCGACGGTCAGCTTCTTGGTGATCCTGCCCATTGCGCTGCCGGGCATCGTCACCGGCATCGCGCTGAACGCCGCGTTCCGCAACGAGTTCGGCGACAACGGCTTCGGGTTGCGCACGATCATCATCGGGCACGCCACGTTCTGCGTCGTCATCGTGTTCAACAACGTGCAAGCTCGGCTGCGGCGGATGGGCGGCGCGCTCGAGGAGGCGTCGCGCGATCTCGGCGCAACCGGCTTGCAGACGTTCCGCTACGTCACGCTGCCGAACCTGCGCGGCGCGTTGTTGGCCGGCGCGCTACTAGCGTTCGGGCTGAGCTTCGACGAGATCGTGGTCACGACGTTCACGTCCGGCCCCGGTACGCAGACGCTGCCGTTGTGGATCTTCGGAAACCTGTTCCGGCCGAATCAGGCACCGGTCGTCAACGTCGTTGCCGCCGTCTTGATCGTCGTCGCGGTCGTACCCGTGTGGGTCGCCCAGAAGGTGAGCGACGGTGCTGAGCAGAGCCGCTTCTAGGGATATCGAGAAAGGGACACGCCAATGACCGTCGAGCAGAAGCGAGCGCTCGTCACCGAGATTCCCGGGCCGCGTTCGCGCGAGTTGCACGCCCGCAAGCTTGCGGCGGTCGCGGCCGGCGTGGGCACCTCGTTGCCGGTGTACATCGAGCGGGCCGGAGGCGGCATCCTCGTCGACGTCGACGGCAACCAGCTGATCGACTTCGGCGCGGGCATCGCCGTGACGAGCGTCGGCAACGCCGCACCGCGGGTGGTCGATGCGGTGCGCGAGCAGGTTGCCGACTTCACGCACACGTGCTTCATGGTGACGCCGTACGAGGAGTACATCGCCGTCGCCGAGCAGCTGAACGAGCTGACGCCCGGAACGCACGAGAAGCGATCCGCGCTGTTCAACTCCGGCGCCGAAGCCATCGAGAACGCGGTAAAGATCGCGCGGCACGTGTCGGGACGCCAGGCCATCGTCGCGTTCGACCACGCGTATCACGGCCGGACGAACCTGACGATGGCGCTGACCGCCAAGAACATGCCGTACAAGCATCGCTTCGGACCCTTCGCGGGCGAGATCTATCGCGTGCCGATGGCGTACCCGTACCGCTGGCCGACCGGTCCCGAGCGGTGTGCGGACGAGGCGTTCGACGAGTT
>DATGFB010000123.1:0-5790 GCA_035309605.1 Jatrophihabitantaceae bacterium | reverse complement strand
CGACGATGGCGGCGCTCGTCGTCGCGGGCACGGGACGCACCGTGGTCAAGCACGGCAACCGCGCCGCCACGTCCGCGTGCGGCACCGCGGACGTGCTCGAACAGCTCGGCGTCGTCATCGATCTGGCGCCCGAAGGTGTCGCGCAATGTGCGCGCGAAGTCGGCATCGGGTTCTGCTTCGCCCCGGTGTTCCACGCCGGCATGCGGCACGCGGGAGCGCCGCGGCGCGAACTCGGTGTGCCGACGTTCTTCAACTTCCTGGGCCCGCTCACCAACCCGGCGCGCGTCCCCGCGGCGGCGATCGGCTGCGCCGACGCGCGGATGGCGCCGGTGATGGCGTCGGTGCTCGCACGTCGCGGTGACAGCGCGATCGTGTTCCGCGGCGACGACGGGCTCGACGAGCTGACCACCACCACCACATCGAGCGCGTGGCTCGCGGTCGACGGCGACGTCGTCGAGACCGTGATCGACCCGGCGAAGCTCGGCATCCCGGCGGTGCCGCCCGAGGCGCTGCGTGGCGGCGACGCGCAGTTCAATGCGGACGTCGTGCACGAGGTGCTCGCCGGCCGGGGCGCCGGCGTGCGCGACGTCGTCCTGCTCAACGCGGCAGCAGCCATCACCGCTTACGACGGCGTACCCACCGGCGATGTGACACCGGCGCTCGCCGACGCGTTGCGATCGGCCGCGCAGTCGATCGACAGCGGCGCCGCGCGCGACACGCTGCAGACCTGGATCGAGACCAGCCAGCGCATCCGCGGCTGAGTCGCTGGAGCACACTGAACGCGTGAGTTCGCCGTCCCTCGTGCAGCGGGTGCCACGGCTTGCGCTCGCCGCGTGGGCGGTCGCGGTGGCGGGCTGCGCGGCCCTCGTGGCGGCCGTCGTGAACTACCTCGACAGCGGCCCGGCCGCCGGGATGGCCGGCCACCATCACCTGTCCGATGCCATCGCGCGGGCGGGATCCGGACCGTCCGGCCCGCTGCTCGGTACGTCGTTGGTGACGTCGTGGCACCTCGACGCGATCGCGTGCGTGGTGCTCGTGCTCGCCGCTGCGGCCTACCTCACCGGTGTCGCGCTCGTGCCGCTTCGCTCGCCGGGTGAGCGCTGGCCCGCCGCGCGCACCGCCTCGTTCCTCGCCGGGCTCGCGGTGTGCGCGTTCGCGACCAACGGCAGCATCGCGGTCTACGACCAGGCGTTGTTCAGCGCGCACATGCTCGGTCATCTCGCGCTCGTCATGGCCGCACCCACTCTGCTCGTATGCGGCCGCCCGCTGAGGCTGAGCATGCAAGCGTCCTCGGAATCGACGCGAGCACGTATCGAACGCATCGCGACCGGCCGCACGGTCTCGTTCCTCACCGCGCCGCCCGTCGCGCTGGCGTCCTACTGCGTCGTGATCGTCGGCAGCCACCTCACCGGCGTCATGGACGCCGTCATGCGCCACACGTGGGCCGGGCAGATCGAGCACCTCGTCTATCTCCTGGTCGGGGTGCAGTTCTTCGTGCTGATCCTCGGCGACGAGCCGATCCGCTGGCGGCTGTCGTCGCCGGCGCGCTGGGTGCTGCTCGCCGTCGCGATGGCGGTCGACACGTTCACCGGCATCGTGTTGCTGCAAGGCACGCGGACGATCGAGATGCTTCCCGCGCGAGGACTTTCCGTGAACGCACTCGCCGACACGCATGCCGGCGGCGCGATCATGTGGTTCGGCGGCGATGCGCTGATGGCCGTAGTGATGGTCGTGCTGGTCGTGTCGTGGTTGCGCGACGCGGACACCCGTACCCGCGACGAACCGGGTTGGCTGGAGCAGGCCCGTGCAGCCACGTTCGCGGCGCACGCGGGAAGCGAAACCGCCGCGCTGGACGAGGACGACTCGGCGCGCATCGCCTACAACGAGTGGCTCGCGCGACTCGACGAACGCAGCTGAGGGACTACTCCGCGCCGAGGGCGAACGATGCCTCGAGGTCGTGGCGCGAATAGGCGCGGAAGGCGATGTGCGTGTCGGTGGCGAGCACGCCGGGCACCTTCGACAGGTTGCCCGCGATGACCTCGGCGATCTGGTCGAACTCGCGCACCCGCACGATCGCGACCAGGTCGACGTCGCCCGCGACCGAGTAGACCTCGCTGACGCCGTCGACGTCGGCGATGGCCTGTGCGACCTCGGGGATCTTGTCGGCCTCGACGGAGACCATGACGATCGCTGTGATCACGCGGGCAAGCGTATGCCGCGCGCCGGCGCGGCCGCACGCAACCCGCCCGCGCCGAACGCGGGCATCGCCCACGGCGACGACATGCGCACCAAACGGACGCCGGGTTCCTCGAGCCACCGCAACAGGCATTCGGTCTCTTCGGCGAGCACGGGATGCGCGATGTCCACTGCATCGGCGGTCGCGAGCATCGACTCGACGACCGGCATGGGCGGCACGCCGCGCGTCGCCGTCACTGCCGCGGCGAGCCGGCCGGCGCGCACCACGACGAGCTCCCACCCGCCGTTGCCGTCAGGACGCGCCGCGACGAGCTCGGCGATGGACGTGAGCGAGGTCATGCGCTGCATACGTGCGGTCGCGCGCACGACCGCGGCGATGCGATCGCGCACCACCGCCGCCTGCTCGAAGCGTTGCTCGTCCGACAACGTGGCGAGCTTGTGTTGCAGCGGCTCAATGAGCGGTCGCACGTCGCCGTGCCACGCAGAGCGGACCAGCTCGACGAGCGCCATGTACTCGGCCTCGACCACCCCGCCCTCACACGGCGCCGAGCAACGCCCGATACCGGCGAGCAGGCAGGCCGCACGCACCGCGCGCCGCAACGACAGTCGATCCGTGCACTGACGCAGCGGCACCGCGTCGTGGATGGCGTCGCGGACCGCCTCGGCCTGATGCTGGGTACGCAGCGGCCCCAGGTAGGCGGCGCCGTCGGCTCGCACGTCGCGCACGATCGACAGCCGTGGGAACGGCTCGACGGTGAGCTTCAGCCATACGGACCGCTCCGGGTGCTTGGAGCGCTTGTTGTAGTGCGGCTTGTGCGCCGCGATCAACCGAAGTTCGCGCACCTGCGCCTCGAGTGCGTGGGCGCACACGATCGGGTCGACGCGTTCGGCCAGGCCGACCATCTCGCCCATGCGGCTGCGCGTCTCACTGGAGACGAAGTAATTGCGCACCCGCGCCCGCAGGTTGCGGCTGGTGCCGACATACAGGGGGCTGCCGCGCGAATCACGAAAGACGTAGACGCCCGGCGCCTGCGGAAGTCCGTCGGCGAGGTGCCGCTTGCGCCGTTGCGCGTCGGAGACGTGGGCGGTGAACGCGCGCAGTTCGGGCAGCGACTGCACCCCGATGTTGCCGAGGCGCGCGATCAGCCCGTGCAGCACGTCCACGGTCGCGCGTGCGTCGAACAGCGCGCGGTGGTTCGGGGTCGTGTTCGCGCCGAAGAACGCCGCAAGTGTGGCGAGCCGGCAGTTGGGTACCTCGTCGCGGGTCAGTACACGGCGGGCGAGCACCGCCGTGTCGACGACGGCGAACCCGGGCCACGCGATCTCGAGCTCGGCTGCGGAACGTCGCAGGAACCCGACGTCGAACGGTGCGTTGTGCGCGACGAGCACACTGCCGCGCGCGAATTCGAAGAACGACGGCAGGACGGACGAAACGTGCGGCGCACCGATGACCATCGCATCGGTGATGCCGGTGAGCACGGTGACGAACGGCGTGATCGGCATGCCCGGGTCGACGAGAGTCTGGAACTCGCCCTGCACCTCGCCGCCGCACACGCGTACCGCGCCGATCTCGGTGATGCCGTCGGCGGTGTTCGATCCTCCGGTCGTCTCGAGGTCGACCACCGTGAACGTCGTCGTGCGCAGCGGCTCGTCGAGTTCGTCCAGGCTGGTCTGCACCCAACCCGCCGCCGTCGCCGCCATGATCGGCAAGGTAAGTGGACGGTCCGACGAAACTGTCGGTGCCGGCTCGTACGGTCGGGTCATGCTGATCGACTGCGACTCGTGCGAGATGCGCGGCCGTGCCTGCCACGACTGCGTCGTCCCGCTCATCCTCGAGATCTCGACGCGTCCGGTCGAGATCGACACGACAGAGCGCGCGGCGCTCGACTCGCTCGCGGCGGCGGGGCTGGTGCCTCCGCTGCGGCTCGTGCGCGGCCTACCACCACCGGGGCTGGAGCGCACGGAGGGAATCGCGTGACTGATGTCATGGCGCCGAATGCAACGTAGGAGGGGGGCGGCGTTGCACAGGTTCAGGCCGGGCCGTAACCTTTCCGAGACATTCCGGTTGCTTGGCGGCCGTACGGGGGCGTCACCGGAATGTTCCGCCGAATCGCAGCGGGTGTCCGGACAAATCAGACCGGCGCCAGCGAACCGGGGACCCACCAGTTCCCTGGGGTGAATCGGCACTTGTGCGGCCGCAACGGGGGGGCGGTCACGCCGGTGTCGTAGGGCACTTCTTCCCGCCCGAACCCGTCAGCTAACTCGGTAGGCGGCTGAGGAAGAAGGAGTTCCGCCAACCGTGCCGATCCGGCCATCGCATCGCATTCGGCTCGTGTCCTTGTTCGTAGCGACGATCGCTGTCGCTGCCGGCGTCATCCCCTCGATGGCGTTGGCCACGCCGGCGGCTCCCAAGCCCACCCTTGCGCAGGTGCAGTCACAGCTGTCCACCCTGGTGCGCAAGAACTCGCAGCTGGTCGACGCGTTCAACAAGGCTCAGACCGACGTGACGGCCAAGAAGAAGGCCGCGGCCGACGACCAGGTCGTAGCAGGCCTTGCCGAGACGGCGTTTCAGCAAGCGCGTGACGCGGTCTCCGCCACGGTCGCCGCCCAGTACGAGAGCGGCTCGTTCAGCTCCGCTGGTGCACTGCTGACCAGTCAGAACGGGCAGAGCTACCTCGACCAGCTCAACACGCTCAGCATGATCTCCGAGCACAACGCCGGCGTCGCATCCGCGCTGGACGCAGCGCGCAATGCCGCGGTCGTCGCCACGCACAATGCGAAGACTGCGCTCGCCGATGCGCAGCGGCGCGTGGCCGCGCTCGTGAAGCAGAAGCAGAACCTCGACGGGCAGTTCGCCAAGTACACCGCGTTGCTGAACACGCTCACCGCGGAGCAACAGCGCGCGTACACCAACACGCTTGCGGCTCCGGTGAACGCAGCCACGATCGCGCTGACGCAGGCCACCGTCGCGATGATGCACATTCCGGGCGCAGCGAAGAAGGCCGTCGACTTCGCGACCGCGCAGATCGGCAAGCCGTACAGCTACGGCGCCGCCGGCCCGGACGCCTACGACTGTTCCGGCTTGACCATGGCCGCGTATGCGAGCGCCGGGATCTCGCTGCCGCACAGCGCCGCCGGACAATACGGCTACGGCCAGCACATCTCGTTCAACACCGTCAGCGACCTGATCCCGAAGCTGTTGCCGGGCGACCTGATCTTCTACTACTCGCCGATCGGCCACGTGGTCATCTACGTCGGCGGCGGCCAGGCGATCTCGGCGTCCACCGAAGGCGTGCCGATCGGGTACATCGACCTGAACAACTGGGACGCCAGTCAGATCACCGGCGCCACCCGCATCGTCAGTAGCTGAGCCACGTCCAGCGCGGTTGCGCCGCGTCGGCAATCATGACCGGGTGAGACCTGCGCGCGGTGCAGCCCTCGCACTGACCTGCGCGCTCGTCGTGAGCGGCGTCTCGGCGTGCTCGTCGACGACGACCGGATCGTCCGCGCCGACGGTGAGCCAGGTCGACGCACTGCTGGCCAGGCACACCGAGGCGGTCGCGGCGCATTCACCGGCCGCGTTCCTCTCCGACG
>DATGFB010000122.1:0-4331 GCA_035309605.1 Jatrophihabitantaceae bacterium | reverse complement strand
CGCCGGTCCGGTGATCGGCGTGCTGTCGGTGGTGTGGGTGCGGCTGATCGGCTGGGTCTCCTACCACCGGATCGGCGGGCGCCGGCTGCTCGTCGCGCCGCTCATCGCGTTCGTCGCGCTCGGGTTGCTCGCGATCGCGTATCCGGAACTGCTCGGCAACGGCCAGGACGTCGCTGCACGTGCGTTCGTCACCACGTCCCACACCGATCTCGGACTGCTCGTCGCGCTGGCCGTGCTCAAGCCGATTGCGACGGCACTCTGTCTCGGCAGCGGCGCGACCGGTGGGCTGTTCACGCCGACGCTCAGCACCGGTGCCGCGTTAGGAGCTGTTCTCGGCATCTGCTGGACGAGCGTGTGGCCGGGTGCTGCGGTGGGCAGCTACGCGTTGATCGGCGCCGCCGCGATGATCGGCGCCGCGATGCAGACGCCGCTGGCCGCGCTCGCGCTCGTCATCGAGCTGACGCACACCGCCGATTCGCTCATCGTGCCGCTGATCGCGGCGACGGCGATCGCGACAACGGTCGCACGGTATGTCGACGGTTACTCGATCTACTCGTCCCGCCTGCCCGCGCAGTCGCCGCTCGAGGCGTGACGCCGGCTACGTCCCGGCGTGCTGGACGGATGCGTAGATGCCGTACACCGTGAACGCGACGCCGAGCCCCGCGACAGGCAGGTCCACCAGCCTGCGCCGGGTGAATCGCTGCGTGAACCACGGGTACACCGCGAACACGACCAGCTGCGACAACCACAGCAGCACGAGTGAGGGCGTCAACAGGTCGTTGTAGATGCGATCGGGGTCGATGAGCGTGATCGGCGCGAACACCACAAGCGCGGCGCCGAATGCCGCGCTGAGCTGGCGCGTCGATCGACCCGTCAGCGCGTGGCCCAGCCGCGTCAACGCCACGTACTCGACGAGCATGACGCCGACCGTGCTCGCGGCGACGCCGAGGCCGACCGCGACGGCGAGGCTGTGACTGCTGAATACCTGCGCGATCGCCATTCCCGGAATCTCGGCGTGGGTGAAGGCCGGATTCGACGCAATCGGAAGCACCGCCGCGCCGACCGCGGCGACCACGAGAAGGTAGCCGCCGACGAGTCCTCGCGGGACGGTGCGCGTCGGGGTACGTACCTCGCCACCGAGGAACACCGGGAGGCTGCCGCAGATGTAGAGCAGGGCAGTTTGCCCGGTCGCGGTGCTCAGCGCGCCTACCGGGCCGTGCGCGGTGAACGCATGCGCTGCCGAGCCGTGCCCAAACCCGATCCACGCGAGTGCACCGACCAACCCGAGCTGACCGACGGCGAGTGCGCCGAGCACAGCCAGCGCCGCGGAACGGCCGGCCAGCATGACGAGCGCGAGCGCGACCGGGATCACGATCTCGAGCGTCGACCGGTACGGCCGAACGCCCGGGATGACTGTGGGGAGCAGGTCGTAGACGACCGACACCGTTGTGTACAGCAAGTACAGCGTGTAGCTCGCAATCCAGAACGCGGCTTGCACGAGTGCAATGGGCCGTCCGACGGCTGCCTCGACGTAGCCGGTCAGACCGGCGGGTCCGCTGACGTGCCGCGCGAACCGCACCCACACGAACAGCGGCAGCGCGAACACGACCGCGGCCGCGACGAGCACGACGCCGGACTCGGTTGCGGTACGAGGCAGGATTGTCGGGATGTAGAGCGCTGCCAGCGCGAGCGGCCCGCCGAGCGAGGCGATCGTGACGCCGAGAAACGCCCACATGCCAACGGGCCGGCCCGCGGTATGTGCACCGCGAACCGACCCGCTGACGAGCTGGGTCTGCGTCACGACCAGCCGCCGCCACCGCCACCGCTGCTGCTGGACGAGCTGGACGAGCTGGACGATCCACCGCTGGTGCTCGTGATCATCTGGCCCGAGGGAGCCAGCAGCCACCACTTCGCGCCGAAGTTGTCGATGCCCTGGCCGTTGGTCTGACCGGGCGACGTGTCGGAGGCGTAGGTGTACAGCGGGTGCCCGGCGTACGTCACCTGTCCGGTGCCGCTGAGCGTGCCGAGCAGGCTCGCATTCGCACCGCCGGAAGACGTCGCGGTGCCCGTCACCGCCGGCCACGTGCTGAGGCATGCCCCGGTGCACGTCGACTTGGACGACGTGTCGGACGCGAACATGTAGAGCGACCTGCCTTGGCCGTCGGTCAGATACGTGCCCATCGGACCGCTGTGGGTCTCGATGGTGACCGCGCCGCCGGGCGACGTCTGCCCCGCGCCGGCACCGGCCGAGGACGGCTTCGAGCTCGAACACGCCGTCGCGATGAGCGACACGGCCGTGATCGCGGTCAAGACGCCTACTCGTGTTGTGGATAACACCGTTGATCATCTCCTCGTGAGTTCAACGGTTGATACGCGAGTAGCTCGACGACGGTTCATCTCGCGGCACTCCCAATGAGCGATCGTCCAGCTGAACCCCATCCCACTCCGGCAAGCCCCACAGGTTCGGTGGGCAGGCTCGAGCTGTGGCGCTGGCGCTGACTGGGAGCGCGTCCGGCACGTCGGTGTACCGACCCGGACGCCTGGCCGCATACGTAAGCCGCCGGGCTTGGGACGTCGTCCGGGCGACTCCGGCGACGTCGGCGCTCGTCGGCGCACTGGTCGCGACGTCCGCGCTCTTGTCGGCAGGCGCGGTCGACGCTGACTGGCTGGAGCGCTGGGCGTCGACCAACATCGTCAATCTGCATCACCACCCGTTCTCGGCGATGATCGCGAGCGCGTTCGTGCTCACCGGGCCGAGTGTGGTCAACGTCGGGTTCACCGCCTACGTGTGCGGAGTGCTCGAGCGCCGGGTCGGCTCGGTGCGGATGCTCGCCGTCGGCCTCGCCGGACAGGTCATCGCCAGCCTGCTGACCGAAGGCGCAGTGCGGTTCGCGATCCGCACGGGCAACGAGAGCTGGTCCTCGGCGTGGCGGTTCGACGTCGGCATCTCGTATGTGATGTTCACTGTTGCTGCCGCGGCGACGCTGCTCGCGCCGGTGCGCCTTCGGCGCGTGCTGCTCTTTGTGGGCGTCGCGGTCACGGCCGGGCAGCTTGCCGCCTACCACGACATGACATCGAGCGGCCACGCGATGTCGTACGTGATCGGCCTCCTGTGCTGGCCGTTGCTCTCTCGCGATGTCGCGCAACTGCGTGTGCGACGGCGCGCACTGCAAGCCCTCACCGCACTGACGATCGTCGGACTGCTCGCGATCTACCTGCCGCTGCCTCCGAACTCGTCCCATCACCGCGTCCGCGCCGCCTCCTCCGCGCAAGTGGTGAGTCACCTGCCGAGTGGTGCGGGCTAACACACCACTGCGGCCAAAGCTCACCACTCGGCGGAAGGAGCTAGCCGCACGGCTGTCACGAGCAAAGTTCGGGTGGTCACGGCGGGGGAACCGTGACCACCCGAACGCGGAACGACCGTCGCTCAGCCTTGGGGGCCGGCCGGCGTGGTCGTCGTCGTGAAGCCCTCCTTCTGGTTCGCGGCGATGGCGAACTCGTTCGTGAAGGTGGCGCCGAGGTTCACCGCCGAGGTCGCGTTCCCGATCAGCTCCTCCATCGCGAGCACCGTCTTCGGGCCACCTGCGGGCATGATGCCGTCCGGAAGGAACTGGCCCTTGTCCTGCGTCAGCGCGGAGATGTAGTCCGCCTTCTTGACCAGCGAGTTCTGCACGTACGTCTGCGGCAGCGCGTTCGCGATGTCCGCGGCGGTGTGCGTGTTGATCCAGTGCATCGTCGCGACGAGCGCGTCGACGACCCGCTGGACGGCGTCCTTGTGCGAGTTGACGTAGGACGACAGCGCGAGAACACCGGCGGCCGGCCACGCGCCGCCGAGCGCAGCAGTGGCGCCCTGCGTGGTCGCGAGATCGATCGCCGAGTACGCGATGCCCTGCTGCTGCATCGCGGTCACCGTCGGCTGCGTCGTCATCACGCACGCGGCCGAGTGGCTCCTGATCGCCGCGATCGCGGTCGAACCGGCGCCGACAGCGAGGCGGTGCAGCTGCGAGCTCTTGATGCCCTTCTGCGCGGCGAGGAACTTCGTGAGCGAGTCGGTGCCGGAACCGAGGTCGGTGACGCCGAGCGTCTTGCCGGCGAAGTCGGCCGCCGAGTGGACGCCGCTGTTCGTACCGCACATCTCGCGCTCGCCGGGAGCACCGGAGAGCTGCACGACGTCGACGACCGACTTGCCCTTCACCTGGAAGTCGATCGTGTGGTTGTACCAAGCGCCTGCCATGTCGACCTGACCGGACGCCATCGCGTCTTCTGCGCCCACACCGCCGTCGACCTCCGTCGACAGCTGCACGTTCACGCCGTACTTCTTGTAGAAGCCG
>DATGFB010000121.1:0-3160 GCA_035309605.1 Jatrophihabitantaceae bacterium | reverse complement strand
CGCGCGCATGCGCATCGCCGAGGACAACGAGTGCGAGGTGTGCCGCCACACCCGAGAGGCGCAGCGTGACGAGGTCGGCGCGGACGAGGACTTCTATACGCACGTGCTCGAGTGGCGCACCTGGCCGGGCTACAGCGAGCGCGAGCGAATCGCCGCGGAGTTCGCGGAGCGGTTCGCGCAGGATCACCGCGGCCTGCGCGCGGACGACGACTTCTGGGCGCGCGCCCACGAGCACTTCGACGACGGCGAGATTCTGGCGCTCGGGGTGTGCTGCTCGATGTGGCTCGGCAATGGCAGGTTGATGCGAGTCCTGGACGTGGCACAAGCCTGTCACCTCGTCCTGCACGAATGACGTCCCTCGGGTAGCAGACTGAGGGTCGAGCGGACAAGGGTGTCCGCGGAGCGGAGCGGCATGGACGAGCAGATCGAGCGCGAGCTGAAGTTCGACGTGCCCGAAGGCTGGACGCTTCCCGATCCGGCCCCGGTGACGCCCCGCGGCGGTTCGGTGCGGTCGCAGACGATACGGATGAGCAGCACGTACTTCGACACGCTCGAACACGACTTGCTGCGCAGTGGGATCACGTTGCGCCGACGCACCGGCGACACAGATACCGGCTGGCATCTCAAGGTGCCCGCGGGAGATGCGCGCACCGAGATCCGGTTGCCCGTCGGCGGCGAGAGCGTGCCGGCCGAGATGTTGCAGTTGGTGCGCGGAATCGCCGGCGGCGCGACGGTGCGTCCGATAGCGACACTCGCGACACAGCGAAACGTGCACAAGCTCGTGGGCAGTGAGGGCAACGACCTCGCAGAGATAGCCGACGACGAAGTCACCGCAACGGTCGGCGGGTCCGCGCTGGTGATCACGAAATGGCACGAGGTCGAGGTCGAGCTCGCCGGCGGCGACGAGAAGCTGCTGCGCCGGTCAGCGCACTGGCTCGCGCGTTCCGGCGCGACGCCCGCGTCCGTCGGCTCGAAGCTCGCGCGGGCGATGGGCGAGGACGCCGATCGTCCGCAACCCGGCACGCTCGGCGCGTTGCTGTACGACTACCTGCACGAACAGCATCGCGTGATGGTGCGCGGTGACATCGAGCTGCGTCGCAACGCCGATGTTGTGCATCGCACGCGGGTCGCCACCCGGCGCTTTCGCAGTGTGCTGCGGGTGTTCGGCTCGCTGTTCGACGAAGCCCGCGCGGTTGCGCTCGACGCGGAGCTCGCGTGGTACGCCGAACGGCTGGGCGCGCTGCGCGACGTGCAGGTCATGCGTGACCATCTGCGGGCGCAGGTTGCGGCGTTGCCGGCGGACGTGCGAAGCGACGGCCTCGGCGTGCACATCGGCGAAGCGCTGCGCGTCGACGAGCAGGAGGCCCGCGGCGAGCTCCTTGCCGCACTCTCCGGTGATCGGTACACCGCGTTGCTGCGCGAGGTGCGGCGCTTCGTCGAGGACGAGCCCACCCGGGTGACCATGCCGAAACGCGACGTCGAGAAGTTCGTGCGTTCCGCGCTTCGCACGGAGCGCAGGCGGCTGCGGTCGGCTGGGCACGAACCGGTGCAGGACGATCGAATGCATCGCGCGCGCAAGGCCGCGAAGCGGGCGCGCTACACGGCCGAGGTGGCTCGTCCGGTGCTCGGCAAGACCGCGCGACGCGAAGTCAAGCGCGGCAAGCAGCTGCAGGACGAGCTGGGCGAGTTGCAGGACGCCATCGTGGCGTCGCACTACCTGTTGGGGTTGGCGAACGCCGACGGAGAGATCGCGTTCGGACTCGGCGTGCTGTGGAGCATCGAGCAGAAGCGCGCCGCCCAGGCACGGCGGACCGGCCGCAAGCGAGCCCGCTCCGCCTGAGCCGCTCCAGGGAGCGCTGCGTGCGCCAGTGCGACGCTCCCCGGACGCCTGTCCGGCGGTTGAGCGTTCACCGTCCGAACATTCCGGGTTAACCGATTGCTGGCGAAATAGTCCCCCTTGGCCGATTCGCTGTGGTTGCCGCTGCGGAAATCTCTCGGCCCGAAGGGAATCCCATGCACAGACCCACTCGTCGAACCGGCATCGTCGTCGGAGCCGCTGCCGTTGTCGCCGGTGTCACCGCCGCCCTCGTCTCGCCCGCGGCGAGTTCCGACGCGGCCTCGCCGGTGCACCACAACGCCAGCCCGATCCAGCACCTCGTGGTGATCTTCCAGGAGAACGTCTCCTTCGATCACTACTTCGGCACCTACCCGACTGCCGACAACACCGGCGGTTCGACGTTCACGGCCGCGCCGGGGACGCCCGCGGTGAACGGGCTGTCGGGCACGCTGCTCACGGCCAACCCGAACGGTGTCAACCCACGCCGGTACGACCCGGCGAACCTGAACGACGTGCTCACGTGCGACCAGGACCACAACTACGCCGACGAGCAGAAGGCGTTCGACCGCGGGCTGATGGACCAGTTCCCGCAGACGGTCGGCACCGGCAGTAACTCGAAGTCGCCGGAGGGCGTTGCGTGCAACGCGAACGACGTCATGAACTACTACGACGGCAACACCGTCACCGGCTTGTGGAACTACGCGCAGCGCTTCGCGATGAGCGACAACTCATACGGCACGACGTTCGGCCCGTCCTCGCCGGGCGCGATCAACCTGGCTTCGGGTGATACCGGTGGCGTCGACATGACGCACACCGTCAACAACCCGTCGATCTCGTCGTCCACGAGCCCGAACGCCGACCTCACCGCGGACGGTCAGGGCGGCTACTCGCTGACGAGCGACGCGCAGCCGTACTGGGACGACTGCTCGACACGCGACGCCGTTGCGATGTCCGGTCAGAACGTCGGTGACCAGCTCAACGCGGCGGGTGTGTCGTGGGGCTGGTTCGAGGGCGGCTTCCGTCCGACGACGCCCTATGCGGACGCGCTCACGGCCACCGGGCACACCGGCCAGTCGACGGCCACGTTCATCCCGGACGAGTTCAAGACCGCCGGGTTCCAGAACTCCGTGCCGCACTCGAGCAACCAGGGCCTCTGCGACGCGGTGCACCCGGTCGGCCAGGGCATGCCGGCCACGCTCGGCACGGGCACCGGCCAGTACGGGTACAAGGACGACTACATCCCGCACCACGAGCCGTTCGAGTACTACGCATCGACCGCCAACCCGCACCACCTGACGCTGCCGACGGACAGCAACGGCAACG
>DATGFB010000120.1:0-4369 GCA_035309605.1 Jatrophihabitantaceae bacterium | reverse complement strand
CAGCCGTTCGCGATCGCCGCCGCGGCACGCACCGGCGGCCCGGTGCTGGCCGTGACGAGCACGGCACGCGAGGCGGACGACCTCGCCGCCACGCTGCGTTGCCTGCTGCCGCCGGACGCCGTGGCCGTGTACCCGGGCTGGGAGACGTTGCCGCACGAGCGGCTCTCACCGCGCGCTGACACGGTGGGGCAACGCCTCGCCGTCCTGCGCAGGCTGGCCCATCCGGCCACAGACGACGCGACGACCGGCCCCTTGTCCGTCGTTGTCGCGCCGGTGCGCGCCGTACTGCAGCCGCAGGTGCCCGGCCTCGGCGAGCTCGAGCCCGTCGTCCTGCACGCGGGCGACACCGGACGCGAACTCGGCGACGTGGTCGTAGCTCTTGTCAACGCCGGGTACACGCGCACCGATCTCGTCGAACGGCGCGGCGACTTCGCCGTCCGTGGCGGCATCCTCGACGTCTTTCCGCCGACCGAGGAGCACCCGCTGCGTGTCGAGTTCTGGGGCGACGACGTCGAGGAGATCCGCTACTTCAAGGTCGTCGACCAGCGTTCGCTCGAGCTGGCCGAGCACGGATTGTGGGCGGCGCCGTGCCGCGAGTTGCTGCTGACCGATGACGTGCGAGCGTGCGCCGCGGAGCTGCTGCGCCAGTTCCCCGAACTCGGCGAGCTGCTCGAGCCCATCAGTCGCGGCGAGGCGGTCGAGGGCATGGAGGCGCTGGCCCCGGCGCTGGTGCCGAGACTGCAACTCGTGCTGCACGAGCTGCCGCCCCGATCGCGTGTGGTGCTGTGTGATCCGGAGCGGATCCGTACGCGTGCGGCTGACCTGGTGCGCACGTCCGAGGAGTTCCTCGAGGCGTCCTGGGCGGCAGCGGCCGGCGGCGGCAAGGCTCCGGTCGACCTGGGCGCTGCGTCGCTGCGGGATCTCGACGACGTCGAGGACGAGGCTCGCGCCCTCGGCCTGCCCTGGTGGGGGCTGACGCAGCTGCGGCCGGACGAGGGTGATGCGGGCGTCGTCTCGCAGTTCGAACCGGCACCGACCTACCGCGGCGACACCGACGCGCTGATGACCGATCTGCGTGACTGGACGCGCGACGGCTGGCGCGTCGTGCTGGTGTTCGACGGGCACGGCAGCGCACAACGCGCCGCCGAGCGGCTCGCCGCCGCCGACGTGCCGGCCCGGCTCGTGACGCAGGCGAGCACCGAACCGGGTGTCGTCGACGTGACGACCGGTCGGCTCGAAGGCGGGCTGCTGTCGCCCGCGCTGAAGATCGCGTTCTTGACCGAGGCGGATCTCACCGGCCAGCGCGGCTCGCTGACCAAGGACAGCAGCCGCATGCCGTCGCGGCGACGCAACGCGATCGACCCGATCCTGCTGCAGCCCGGCGACTTCGTCGTGCACGAACAGCACGGTGTCGGCAAGTACGTCGAGATGGTGCGCCGCACGGTGAACGGCGGCGAGCGCGAGTACCTGATCATCGAGTACGCGCCCGGACGTCGCGGTCAGCCCGGTGACCGCCTGTTCGTGCCGACCGACTCGCTCGACCAGGTGACGAAGTACGTCGGCGGGGAGTCACCGTCGCTCAACCGGCTCGGCGGAGCGGACTGGGCGAAGACGAAGGGACGCGCGCGCAAGGCGGTCAAGGAGATCGCCGCACAACTGATCCGGTTGTACAGCGCGCGGATGGCGACGAAGGGTCACGCGTTCGCTCCGGACACGCCGTGGCAGCGCGAGCTCGAAGATGCCTTCGCGTACGTCGAGACGCCCGATCAGCTCGGCGCGATCGACGAAGTCAAGCAAGACATGGAAAAGCCCATTCCGATGGACCGCATCATCTGCGGCGACGTGGGCTACGGCAAGACCGAGGTCGCGGTGCGCGCGGCGTTCAAGGCGGTGCAGGACGGCAAGCAGGTTGCGGTGCTGGTGCCGACGACGCTACTGAGTCACCAGCATGTGCAGACGTTCTCCGAGCGGATGGCGCAGTTCCCCGTCGCGGTGCGCGAGCTGTCGCGCTTCACGCCGTCGTCGGAGGTCGACGCGGTCACCAACGGCATCGTCGACGGCAGCGTCGACATCGTCATCGGCACGCATCGGTTGCTGCAGCAGACCGTGCGCTTCAAGGACCTCGGCCTGGTGATCATCGACGAGGAGCAACGCTTCGGCGTCGAGCACAAGGAGTACCTCAAATCGCTGCGCACGGCGGTGGACGTACTGACGATGTCGGCGACGCCGATTCCGCGCACGCTCGAGATGTCGCTGACCGGCATCCGCGAGATGACGACGATCCTCACACCGCCTGAGGAGCGGCACCCGATCCTCACGTTCGTCGGCGCGTACGACAAGAAGCAGATCGGTGCCGCAGTGCGCCGCGAGATGTTGCGCGACGGGCAGGTGTTCTACATCCACAACCGCGTCGAGTCGATCAACCGGGCTGCAGCGCAACTCGCCGAGATCGTGCCGGAGGCACGTATCGCCGTCGCACACGGGCAGATGAGCGAGAGCGCGCTCGAGCAGGTCATGGTGGGCTTCTGGGAGAAGGATTACGACGTCCTCGTCGCGACGACGATCGTCGAATCGGGGCTCGACATACCGAACGCGAACACGCTGATCGTCGACCGCGCCGACATGTTCGGGCTGTCGCAGTTGCACCAGCTTCGCGGACGGGTCGGACGTGCGCGCGAGCGCGGCTACGCGTACTTCACCTATCCGCCCGAGCGGCCGCTCACCGAGACCGCGTACGACCGGCTCGCGACGATCGCGCAGCACACCGAGATGGGCGCGGGCATGGCCGTCGCGATGAAGGACTTGGAGATCCGCGGATCCGGCAACCTGCTCGGCGGCGAGCAGTCCGGTCACATCGCAGGCGTCGGGTTCGACCTGTACGTCCGCCTCGTCGGCGAGGCGGTCGCGGACTTCCGCGGCGAGGACGTCGAGACCGAGTTCGCCGACGTCAAGGTCGACCTGCCCGTCGACGCGAACCTGCCCGTCGAATACCTGCCGGGTGAGCGGTTGAGGCTCGAGGCGTACCGCGCGCTCGCATCCGCGACGACGGACGAGGCTGTCGACGCCGTTCGCGACGAGCTGATCGACCGCTACGGCCCGCTGCCGCCGCCGGTCGAGAACCTGCTCGCCGTGGCGCGGTTCAAGGTCGTGTGCCGCCGCTACGGGGTCACCGAGGTGTCGCTGCAGGGCAACGCGGTGCGCGTGACTCCGCTCGACCTGCCCGAGTCGGCCCAGCTGCGGCTGAAGCGCTTGTACGACAAGGCGATTTACAAGCAGGCTGCCTCGACCGTGTCGATCCCGCGGCCGCGGAGCGGCGAGCCGCTGCGCGACGTCGCCCTGCTGACCTGGTGTGCCGAGGTGCTCGCCAACCTCGTCCCGGCCGTGTGAGAGTCTGAGCGCCGTGAGACGTCGCCTGCCGGCCGTGCTAGCCGCTGCCCTCGCACTCACCCTGCTGGCCGCGTGCCGCACCCACGTGGGCGCAGCTGCGTTCGTCGCGCACACGCGCATCAGCGAGTCCGACGTTCGTCAGTACGTCGACCCCCATGGCCCGAGTGCTCAGGCACTGGCGCAGGCACAGCAGAGCGGCGGCACGCTGAATGCGCGCACCGAGGCGACGAGCATCCTCGTCACCGACCTCGTGTTCCGCGAGGTCTTGTCCCAGCGCAACTTGCTTCCCAACGCGGCGGCGCTGCGTCAGTTGCACGACCCGGCGCTGGCGTTCTTCGGTGCGCAGTCGGGCGGTGCACAGATCGACGCCACGCTGTCGACGAGCTTGCAGGCCAACGGCTTGAAGCCGACGCTACTGCCGAAGCTGCTCGACAACTACGAGCTCGAGTACGTCCTGATCCAGAAGATCAACGCGCAGACTCTCGCCGAGTTGAGCAAAGCGGTCGCGGCGGCGAACGTCCCGATCAGCGTGAGTCCTGCGTACGGCACATGGGACCCGGCGAACGTGCGCGTCGGCAGCGCGCCGTTGCCGGCGTTCTTGAACACGAAGCTGACGTACACACCGGGGGCGCCGTCGTCGTCGCCGTCCGCCACCGGCTGACGCGACATGGCCTCGCAGCTCGAGCGTGCGGTCGAGGTCATGGACCGCCTGCGGTCACCGGGCGGTTGCCCGTGGGACGCCGAGCAGACCCACGCCTCACTCGCGAAGTACCTCGTCGAAGAGACGTACGAGCTGCTCGAGGCGATCGAAACGTCCGACCTCGCCTTGCTGCGCGAAGAACTCGGCGACCTGCTGTTGCAGGTGCTGTTCCACGCTCGGCTCACCGAGGAGTTGCCGCCCGGCGAAGCGTTCTCGATCGAGGACGTCGCGGGCGATCTCGTGGAGAAGCTGATCCGGCGCCATCCGCACGTCTTCGGCGAT
>DATGFB010000119.1:0-5972 GCA_035309605.1 Jatrophihabitantaceae bacterium | reverse complement strand
ACTCGTCTGCGTGGAATTGAGCACCGACAGGGTCACGGCGGAGGGTTTGGGCAGGATTTGAGCCGTCGCCGTGGGCGTGCAGGTCGGAGCCGCCTTGGCGCTGCCCGAGTCGCGGTGCAGCACCCGCCACCAGACGAGGGCGGTGAGCAAGGTCAGTGCGGCCAGGCAGATCAGTGCAGGCAGCGGACGGCGCCTCGGGGCTTCCGTCATCGCCGCGCTGTCTCCTCCGGTCCAGGAAGCGCAAGCCTAAAGCGCGACACGGGAATCTCTGGGACCGCCCCACAGTTGCCACGCATGCTGGGCGCGGTACTGTTCCGCGGCACGCGAACCGGAGGAGCGCGACGACCGTAGTTACGTCACACCGGGACACGGGCACAAAACGCGGGTCTCAGACGTTCCAGCGCCGGAACGGGCCTGAATTGGTAAGCCCGCCCAAAACCTCAAACCGATCAGATCAGATCAACGGCCACCCCACCGAGGAGCTGAAAGCCAGATGGCTACCGATTACGACGCCCCGCGTCGCGGTGACGTCGACGAGTTGAGCGAGGACTCACTCGAGGAACTCAAGGCGCGCCGCGCCGAAGCGCAGTCCGGCTCGATCGACGTCGACGAGACCGAACTCAACGAGTCGCTCGAGCTACCGGGGGCGGACCTGTCCAGCCTGTCCGGAGAAGAGCTCACCGTCCGCGTGCTGCCGAAGCAGGATGACGAGTTCACCTGTTCAAGCTGTTTCCTGGTCCACCACCGCAGCAGGCTCGCCCGCAAGCGCAACGGGCAGTTCATCTGCCGCGACTGTGCCTGAAGCAGCCTGAAATCGACTCACCCGGCCTGGGTTGTGTCGCGGTACCGCCGCGTCATAGCCCGGGCCGAAGCATGACCCCACCGTCGATCACGAGCGTCTGGCCCGTGATCCACGCTGCGTCCCGCGACGCGAGGAACGCCACCGCGGCGCCGATGTCCTCGGGGGCGCCCAGGCGCCCGAGCGGGTAGCGGGCCGCGACCTCGGCTTCGAAGCCCTCGTAGAGGGCGGACGCGAACTTCGTCTTCACCACCGCGGGCGCCACTGCGTTCACGCGCACCGACGGCGCCAGTTCAGCCGCGAGCTGCGTGGTCAGCCCGATGAGCGCTGACTTGCTCACCCCGTAGTACGCGATTCCCGGTGACGGAGCGAGCCCGGCGATCGACGCGATGTTGACGATCGCACCTGTACCGGTCTTGCCGAGGCCGGCGGCGATCGCCTTGCGCGTCCATTGCAGCGCGCCGAGGACGTTGACGTCCATGATCTTGCGCGCCGCGCGGTCGTCGAGTTCGGCGAGCGGGCCGTACGCCGGGTTGATGCCGGTGTTGTTCACCAGCACGTCGAGGCGGCCGAACGCGCTGACCGCCGCGGATATCGCCTCGTCCTGGTGCTCGGCGTCGTCGGCGCTGCCGGCCGCGAACACCGCGACATCCGGACCGCCGAGGCGCTGGGTGGCCTCGGCCAGTGCATCGGCCTTCCGCGCGGTGATGCAGACGCGGGCACCTTCTGCGACGAGCCGTTCGGCGCAGGCGTAGCCGATACCTCGGCTCGCTCCGGTGACGACGGCTACGTGCCCGGCGAACCGGGAATTGGGATCGGACATGCGCGGACCTTAACCGGCGGCGCGCAGCGCCGCGATGACGCGGTCGGGGTGGCGGCTGCTCACGACCCAGTACGGCGTCGGATCGTCGGGGTCGTCCAGCCACACCTGCACACCCGGCCCGATCCACGGCCGGATCGAGACGAAGGCGGCGGGATCACCCTCGCGCCCGACCACCAGGCGCAACGTCCGATCGTCCAGCGCCACCGATCCGCTGATGTAACGAACCGGCAGATGCGCACCGCGGATGCGCAACTCGCCTTCGGCGATCTGCAGGGTGCTGTGGCCGAGCCACCACACGATCCCGATCGAGAGCGGGATGAGCGTGCCGAACGGGATCCAGTCGGTGAGCCGCACGCCGGCAATGTGGAACTCGGCGGCGAGCAGGCCCGCGACGCCGACGCCCACGACGTACCACCACCAGGGCGTACGCAGCGCCTCGGAATACACCGTGCCCTGCCCGTTCGGCGCGGGACTCTCGCTACGGCTGCTCACGGCGTCGAGGGTAACGTCCGCGCTGTGTCGCTCGACGAGTCGATCAGCCCTGCGCGACCCTTACGCGTGCTGGTGCAACGTCTCGATACCCGGCTGCCGTTGCCGGCGTATGCATTGCCGGGAGACGCGGGCGCGGACATCGTCGCGGCTCAGGACGTGACGTTGGCGCCGGGTGATCGCGCCGTGCTGCCGACGGGTATCGCCATCGCAGTGCCGGACGGGTACGCGGTGTTCGTTCACCCGCGCTCGGGTCTTGCGGCGCGCGCCGGGCTCGGCTTGGTGAACGCGCCGGGCACGATCGACTCCGGCTATCGCGGCGAGATCAAGGTGATCGTGATCAATCACGACACATCCGCGTCGCTCACGCTGCATCGCGGTGAACGCATCGCGCAGTTGGTGTTCCAGCGGGTCGAGCGAGCGGAGTTCGTCGAGGTCGTCGAGTTGCCGGAGTCACCGCGCGCAACGGGCGGGCACGGGTCGACGGGTGGCGCCGCCATACTTCTCGCGACAGCGCACGAGGAGGCCGGAGGGCACTGATGCCGCCGAAACGTAGGCAGAGGCGCAGCGAGCGCGCGTATCTCGACGCCACACCACCGTGGGAGACGCGGGTACGCGAGGACCTGCCGCCGACGACCGGGCCGTACGACGAGCGCGACGCTCCCGACGACGACGTGCCGCGCGTCGACCTCGGCGCGCTTCGCGTACCCGTTGCCGACGGCTTCGAGATGCGGCTGGACCTCAACGAAGCGCAGCAGGTGCTCGGCGTGACTCTTGCCGGGCCGGAGGGCACCATGCAGCTCGGCGTATTCGCAGCGCCGCGCAACGAGGGCCTCTGGGACGAAGTGCGCGCCGAGATGGCCGAGTCACTGCGTACTCAGCGCGGAGTGCCGAAAGAACGTCATGACGGGCCCTTCGGCGTCGAGCTGCACGCCATGGTGGCCGGTGACGGCGGCGCGAAGGTTCCGGTGCGCTTCGTCGGCATCGACGGTCCGCGCTGGTTCTTGCGCGCGACGTTCGTGGGCAACATCGCCAGCGAGCCGTCGAAGGCGGCCCGCTTCGAACGGACGCTGCGCAACGTCGTCGTGGTGCGCGGCAATGAGCCTCTACCGGTCCGCGACCAGGTTCCGTTGCAGCTGCCCAAGCAACTGACCGCCGAAGGCGACGAAGCAGCCGGCGAGGCACCCGGGGAGCACGGCGAGGGATGAGCGAAGCGCCGCGAGCGCGGTTACCCTGGCTGCCGTGGGATCGAAGCAGTCGCTGCTGCGCCGCCTGACGGCGAGCGCACACCACCTCGACGCGGAGGAGTTGCGCGACGAGGTGGACAAGCAGCGCTGCACGCACGTCGGGGACCTCGAACGCGGTGAGCGCGCAACCGTCACCGGGCGGCTGCGCCACGTCGTCTACACGCCCGCCGAGAACGTGCCGACCCTGGAGGCCGAGCTGTACGACGGCAGCGCCGCGATCGACCTCGTGTGGCTGGGCCGTCGGCGTATCGCCGGTATCGAGCCGGGACGGCGGATCAAGGCGAGCGGGCGAATCGGTGTGCACGAGGGGCGGCCGGCGATCTACAACCCCTGGTACGAGCTGATTGCCCCGTCGAGTGACTGACGAACCGGCTGCCGACGACGCCCAGCGCAGCGCACCGGGTCGCCTCGACCTGCGCGAGACGTATCGCAGGCAGTTGCTCGACAGCATCGGAGGATGGTCGGGGACCGTCATCGCGGCCATCCCGCCGGTCGTGTTCGTCGTGGTCAACGCGATTGGCGGGTTGCGAGCCGCGATCTTCGCCGCCGTCGGCAGCGCCGCGCTGCTCGCCGTGTACCGGCTCGCTCGGCGCCAGTCGGTGCAACAGGCGCTGACCGGCCTGTTCGGCGTCGTCATCGCGGCATTGATCGCGGCGCGCACCGGCCAGGCGCGCGGCTACTTCCTGCTCGGCATCTGGAGCAGCTTCCTGTACGGGGGCGTCTTCCTGGCGTCGATGCTCGTCCGTCGTCCGGTGGTGGGCATGTTCTGGGAGTTCGTCGATCCGACTCCTGCGGATGCCGACGACTCCGCGGAGCTGCCGTGGCATCGCCGCGGCCCACTGCTGCGCGCGTACCTGCTCGCGACCGCGGGCGGCACCGCGGTGTTCCTGGCGCGCGGGTCGGTTCAGCTCGCGCTGTACAAGCAGAAGGCGACCGGCTGGCTGGCGTTCGCACGCATCGCGATGGGCTACCCGCTGTGGATCCTCGCGGTGGGGTTCGGCTTCTGGGTCGTGCGGCGTGCGCGGCAACGAATCGCGCCGACCGCCCAGGTCTGAGCGCTCCGGTCAGCTGCCCAGCACGCTCGCCCGGATCGCCTGCTCGGCCTCGGGCCGAGCGACGAACAGCAACTCGTCACCCGCCTCGAGGGGCTCTTCGCCGCTCGGCGTGATGACCCGGGTGCCGCGGACGATGGCGACCAGGGCGGCGTCCTTCGGCAGCTGTAACTCTCGCACCGAATGCCCGGCGCACGGCGCGCGCTCGGGCAGCGTCAACTCGATGAGGTTGGCCTGACCCTCGCGCAAGCCGAACAGCCGGACGATGTCGCCGACCTCTACCGCTTCCTCGACGAGCGCGGCGAGCACGCGGGGCGTCGAGACGGCGACGTCGACACCCCACGCCTCGGTGAACAGCCACTCGTTCGCGGGGTGGTTGATGCGGGCGACGACGCGGCGCACGGAGAACTCGGTCTTCGCGAGCAACGACACGACGAGATTCACCTTGTCGTCGCCGGTCGCGCCGATGACCACCTCGTAGTCCTCGAGGTGCGCGTCCTCGAGGTTGGCGAGCTCGCACGCGTCGCCGAGCAGCCAGTGCGCGCCACGGATTCGGTCAGGCTCGACCTTGTGCGGATCCTTGTCGATCAGCAGTACGTCGTGCTCGTTCGCGATGAGTTCGCGGGCGATCGACCGGCCCACTGCGCCGGCACCGGCAATGGCCACCTTCATCAGGACGTGCCTCCCTGCGCCGGCCCGGCGAGCAGCTTGCGCGTCTCGTCCACGCCGGCCTCCGGCACGAAGACATGCAGCGTGTCGCCCGCCTGGATGATCGTGGACGCGACCGGCACCTCGCCCAGGCCGAATCGGGTGATCATCCCGACGCGTGCGCCGGTGTCGACCTCGAACTCCGACAGCTTGTGCCCGACCCAGCTCTCGTCGGGCGCGACGTGCATGAGGATCACGTGTCCGGACGGATCGCGCCACGCCTCTGCGGTGGCCTCGCCGAGGATGCTCTTCAGCAACCGGCTCGCCGTCCATGGCACGGTAGCGACGGTAGGGATGCCGAGGCGTTCGTAGACCTCGGCGCGTTTCGGGTCGTAGATGCGCGCGACGACGCGCTGCACGCCGAACGTCTCGCGGGCGACGCGCGCGGCGATGATGTTGGAGTTGTCGCCGCTGCTGACGGCTGCGAACGCGCCCGCGTGCTCTATGTCGGCGGCGATCAACGTGTCGCGGTCGAAGCCCATGCCGGTGATCTGCTTCGCCGCGAAGTTGTCGCCGAGGCGACGGAACGCGAGCGGGTCCTGGTCGATGATCGCGACGCTGTGCTCGAGCCGTACCAAGTTCTGCGCGAGCGACGCGCCGACGCGGCCGCAGCCCATGATCACGATGTGCACGGCGCGCACATCTCCCTTCGACGCAGCTGGGGCCGTCCGGGCGCGACGCTACACAACTCGTGACCCTCAGGTGCCGCCGGATCACGCCGGCGACGTCCGGGCGCCGTATTGTGCCGGTCGTGGCAGTCTTGCCGAGGATTCTGAAGCGCCTGATCATCGGCAGTCCGATGCGTTCGGAGCGTGTCGGCGAGGCGATGCTCCCCAAGCGCCTGGCGCTGCCGA
>DATGFB010000118.1:0-2788 GCA_035309605.1 Jatrophihabitantaceae bacterium | reverse complement strand
GTCGAGCGCGCGATGAATCGTCGGCACCATCGCCTCGAGATGGGCACGGCTGGCCACTTCCGGCACGACACCACCGAATCGCGCGTGCTCGTCCACACTGCTCGCCACCGCATCAGCAAGCAGCGTCGTGCCGTGCACGATGCCGACTCCGGTCTCGTCGCACGACGTCTCGATGCCGAGGACGAGTGCGGCGTCAGATGTCACGGCGCATCACCACCGCATCGACGCGTCCGACGTCGTAGTAGCCGGGGCGGATGCCCACCTCGGCAAAACCGTCCGCCGCGTACATGCCGCGGGCCGCGTCGTTGTCGACGCGCACCTCGAGGAACGCCTCGACCGCGTGCCGCCGGCGTGCTTCGGCGAGCAGCTCAGCCAGTAGCGCGCGCCCGATGCCGCGGCGGCGCGCCTGCGGCACGACGCCGACGGTGAGGATCTCGGCCGATTCGCCGATGACCAGCAGCCCGGCCCAGCCGAGCAGCGCGCCGTCGGCATCCTCGGCGGCGACGTAGTACCTGCGCCTGCGGTCCGCGAGTTCGGTGCGGTAGCCGCTGGCCGTCCACGCCTCGGTGCCGAACATCGCGCGCTCGTACGGCATGAGGGCGTCGACGTGCTCGTCGCGCATCGGCACGATCGTCACCGTCGTCACGGTGTCACCGGCTTCGGCGCAGCGGGAACGACGGCGTCGGGGCGACGCAGATACATCGGTACGAGCACCTCCGACGGAGCGTGCGTCACGATCCGCTCGCGCGCACAACGCGCGAGTGAAACGGCGGGTGGGTACAGCACGTCGCGTCGCGGTAGGCCGAAGTCGTACAAACTCGCACCGTGTCCCGCGATCGCCGTGCGGTCGCGTGCGTCGATGTCGGCCGGAGGGGCGACGGCCGGATCTTCAGTACGCACCCCGTGCGCGTACTTCGCCCAGTACACCTCTTTGCGGCGCGCGTCCGTGGCGACGAGCAACGCGTTGTCATCGCGGCACGCGTCGCCGATCGCGTCGAGCGAGCACACGCCGTACGACGGGATGCCGAGCGCATCGGCGAACACGGCAGCACTGACCAGCCCGACGCGCAACCCGGTGTACGGACCGGGGCCGAGCCCTGCGACGACCGCGCCGAGGTCGGACGTGCTCGCGCGCGCGCCGCCGAGCGCAGCAGCAATCGACGGTGCGAGCAGTTCGCCGTGCCCGCGTGCATTCAACGTGACCCGTTCGCCGCGCACCACGGGCTCACCGGACACGTCGACGACGGCCGCCGTCACGGCCTGCGACGACGTGTCGACGACGAGAACGAGCACGGCTGACCACCCTACGTCCCGCCTAGTGGTGACTTCCCTGCCGAGTGGTGAGCTGGAACTCACCACTCCGGGGACAACGCACCACTCGCGGAACGGAGTGCGGTCAGGCGCTGCGCCCAGTCGCCGCCGTGCGCGGTCAGGCTGACCCGACGTTCGTCCGAATCCGCCGCGCGTTCGATCGTGATCTCGAGGCGTGCATCGCGCAGTTGCTCGACGAGGCCACTTCCCCACTCGACGACGGTCACGGCGTCCGCGGCGTCGACGTCGAGGTCGAGGTCGTCGACCTCGACGAGCGACCGCAGCCGGTATGCGTCGACATGCACGAGCGGCAGTTGGCCACGGTGCACGCGCGCGATGACGAACGTCGGTGACACGACCGCGCCGCGCACCCCGAGGCCCGCACCGATGCCTTGCACGAGCGTGGTCTTGCCCGCGCCCAGTGGACCGGTGAGCACCACGAGATCGCCCGGCTGAAGCACCGACGCGAGCCGCACTCCGAACTCACGGGTGTCGTCGGCGGTCGCGAGCGTGACGGTGTCGTTCGCGATCATGCAGGCAACTCACCGATGTAGACCCGGGGAACGCGCGGGCCGATACGCGTGACGATCTCGTAGTGGATCGTGCCGATGGCGTCGGCCCAGTCCTGCGCGGTGGGCTCGCCGCCGTGGCCGGTGCCGAACAGCACGGCGACGTCGTTCTCGGTGATCGGTGCGTCGTGGACGTCCACGACGAACTGATCCATGCAGACCCGCCCACTGATCGTGTAACGCCCTCCGCCGATCGACACCGGCCCCACGTTCGTGGCGTGCCGCGGAATGCCGTCGGCGTAACCCAGCGGCACGAGCGCGAGTGTGGTGTCGTGTGCCGTCGTATAGGCGTGACCGTACGAGACTCCCTCACCGGCGCGCACGCGCTTGACCGAGGCCAACGCCGACCGCACCGTCATCGCCGGCGTGAGGCCGAAGTCGCCTTCGCGCGGTACCGGCGAGAGACCGTAGATCGCGACGCCGGGACGAACGAGGTCGAAGTGTGCCGCCGGCAATGTGAGCGTCGCGGCCGAGTTGGCGAGGTGGCGAAGCTGCGGTTGGACACCTGCACGCGCAGCGACGTCGAGTGCGGCCGTGAACGCGTCGATCTGCTTGGCGATCGTCGGATGGCCGGGCTCGTCCGCGTAGGCGAAATGACTCCAGATGCCGACGGTCTCGATCTCGCCCGTCGCCTTTGCTTTCGCAGTCGCGGCAAGCAGGTCGGGCCAGTCCTCGCGCGTGCAGCCGTTGCGCGACAGGCCGGTGTCGATCTTCAGGTGGACGCGCGCGGTGCGCCGCAACTCGCGCGCTGCGCCCGTGACCACGGCGAGTTGCCAGGTGCTGCTGACCGACAGGTCGACGTCGGCCGCGACCGCGTCGCGGACCTTCGCCGCGTCGGCGGGCGTCCACAACCACGCGAGCACCGGCGCGGTGATGCCGGCTGCCCGCAACGCGAGCGCCTCGTCGAT
>DATGFB010000117.1:0-2027 GCA_035309605.1 Jatrophihabitantaceae bacterium | reverse complement strand
CATCCCGATGGCCTACGTGACGTTGGCCGACGCGCAGGACGCGCTGCTCGGCGGGCAGCATGTAGTGACCGTCGTCGCGACGCGGGGTGTGCCGCAGACGGTTCCCGGCGGGCTGCAGGCGCTCACCCAGCACCAGGTCGACGTGTCGACGCTCAAGACAATGGCGAGCGGCGTGCAGTCGATCAAGAACTCGCGCACGTTGATGTGGGTCATCTCGGCGATCATCGTCGCGGCGCTTGTCTACGTGTCGGCGTTGCAACGCGTCCGCGACTTCGCGGTGCTCAAAGCGTTGGGCTCGTCGTCGCGCGCATTGTTCGCGGGGCTGTGCCTCGAGGCCGTCGTCGTCACGATCCTCGCCGCGGCACTCGGGCTCGCCCTGTCGACCGTGATGACCGGGATCTTCCAGCAGCCGGTGACCGTGCCCGCGAGCGCGTACTGGTCGCTGCCGATCGTCGCCATCGTCGTCGGTGTGTTGGCGAGCCTTGTCGCGCTGCGGCGGGCGACCGGCGCCGATCCCGTCGCGGCGTTCGGGGGCTAGCGGCGATGACCCGCCTCGAAGTCAGCGATCTCACCGTCGAGTACGTTTCCGGCGGTTACAACGTGCGCCCGTTTCAGAACCTGTCGTTCACGGCCGAGGACGGACACCTCGTCGTGCTGCTCGGGCCGTCCGGGTGCGGCAAGACCACGCTGCTGTCGTGCTTGGCCGGGCTGCTCACGCCGACGTCGGGTTCGATCGACGTGGACGGCGTCGAAGTCACGTCGCTGCGCGGTGCGCGGCTGGCGCAGTACCGCCGCGAGACGGTCGGCGTCGTGTTCCAGGCATTCAATCTGATCCCGAGCCTGTCGGCGCTGCACAACGTGATGGTGCCGCTCCGCCTCAGCGGTGTCGGCCGGGCCGAAGCCCGCGAGCGCGCCGGCAAGCTGCTCGCGGATGTCGGTCTGGAAGACCGCAGCCAGCACCGGCCCGAGCATCTGTCCGGCGGTCAGCAGCAGCGGGTCGCGATCGCCCGAGCGCTTGCCCAGAACCCGCCGATGGTCATCGCCGACGAGCCGACCGCGCACCTCGACTACATCCAGGTCGAAGGCGTGCTGCGGCTGGTCCGCGACATCGCGACGACCGGCCGTCTCGTCGTCGTCGCCACACACGACGAGCGGATCACGCAGCTCGCCGACCACGTCGTCGAACTCGCGCAGCACGCGCGTCCGGCGCCGCGCGTGCCCGTGCCGGTACACCTCGAGCCCGGCGAGGTCCTGTTCCGCCAAGGCGATCCGAGCGACCTCGTCTACACCGTGGACGCCGGAAGCATCGAGATCTACCGCGAGCTCGCCGACGGCAGCGTCGAGGTGCTGATGGACGTGGGCGCGGGCGGCTACTTCGGGGAGCTCGGGCCGATGCTCACGATGCCGCGCAGCGCGTCGGCCCGCGCGACCGAGCCGTGCGAGCTGACCGGGTACGAGGTGAAGCTGTTCCGAAACGACGTCCTCGACGCCGGCCGATAGCCGCCGGTGCGCCACCGCTGGCGAACTGCACGCTGCCTCGCCTAGCGTCCACAGGCGGCGCACCGTCTCACGGGGGGTGAGCACCATGACCGAGGACCGTCCGCACGAACAGGTCACGAAGCTGCTGGACGCCGACTACGTGGTGGTCGGTGCCGGCGCCATGGGGATGGCCTTCACCGACGCGCTGATCGATCACGCGGACGTCAGTGTGGTCATGGTCGACCGTCAGCACGGTGTGGGCGGGCATTGGCTCGACGCCTACCCGTTCGTCCGCCTTCATCAGGCATCGGCCTTCTACGGCGTGGCCTCGACGCTGCTCGGCGGCGGTCGCATCCAGCAGGACGGGCCGGAGGCCGGCTTGCACGAGCGCGCGACGGCGCCGGAAGTGTGCAGCTACTACGAGCGGGTGCTGCGCGAGCGGCTGCTCGCGTCCGGGAAGGTGTCGTTCTACCCGAACTGCGACTACCTCGGCGACGGGCAGTTCGTGTCGCAGTTGTCCGGCAAGCGGCACCAGATGCGGGGCCGGC
>DATGFB010000116.1:0-3076 GCA_035309605.1 Jatrophihabitantaceae bacterium | reverse complement strand
ACCGCTCGGCAGAGCGCGCCTGCGCGCCCCCTCGGCCATGGCACCGAGTGTCGCAGCGTTCGTGCACGACGGCGCGCTCAAGCGCTGGCGTCAGGCGGTATCGAAGGCGTCGAGGACGGCGCGCAGCGAGTCACGCAGCGTGCGGGTGGCGTTGCCGTTGTAGAGCGGACCGCTGCCGTCGGTCAGCAGCAACCGCGCGCTGGCCATGACCTGTGCAGGAGGCACGCCATCGGTATCCAGGCGCTCGCGCAGCGCGTACATCTCCGGCATCGCGTCGAGCACCTGCGTACGACTCCAGTACGCGAATGGGTTCGATCGGGCGTTTCCGGACGAGTCGATCGCGCGCTCGATCCCGCAGGCGAGCGCCTCGCGGTGCCGACGGCCGGTCAGCCATCGTGAGCGCAGCGCCGACACGATGTCGGACTCCGGTGCAGCGCCGCGCGCGAGCCGCACGTCGATGGCATCCGCGTGCAGCGCGGCCGCGATGCGGTCGCGCACGCGCACATGGCGCGCGACCAACCCGTACGGCCCGGAGACCAACAGCTCCACACGTCCAGCATCCGCCTCGGCCCGCGGCGCCGAATCGGAATTTCGCCGTAGTCGGCGTACTTAGTGCACGACGGCTGTGCTGTAGGTCGGCGGGTTGCCCAGCGCCGGACGGTGCGACGGCGGTTGGTTGCCGTCGACGTCGCTGACGCCCAGCTCGATCGCTAGCTCAGCGCCGACGTGCACCCGTCCGCTGTAGGACATGCGGTCCGGACTCGTCGCGAGCGCGGCGATGACGCGCCCGGGGAATTCGGCGGACTCGGCATGCCGGGTGAGTTCGGCGTAACGGTGGTCGGACGAGGTGAACAGCGCCTCGGTGCGTTCGGTGCGCAACATGCCCATCCACAGCGAGATGACCGCGACGCCGAACGGGCGGAAGTCCTCGGCCATGTCGTGCGCCATCTTGTCGACGCCCGCCTTGACCGCGCCGTACGCCGGACCGTGCATGTAACACGTGCCGCCGAACGACGACGTGTTGACGACGAGCCGGCCGCCGTCGACCATCAGCGGCGCGGCGTAGTACGACGACACGTAGGTCGACCGCAGACCCACGTCGAGCACCATCTGCTGATCGAGACTCTTCTGCCAGAACGGCTTGCGCGACACGATCCCCTCGGGAATCGCGAACGCGTTGTTGACGAGGATGTCGATCCGTCCCTGTTCTGCTGCGATCTGGCCGAACGCGGAACGCACCTGGTCGTCGTCCGCGTGGTCGCACACGATCGCGATACCCCGCCCGCCGCGTTCGTCGATTTGCTTGGCGGTCGTCGCGATGCTGCCGGGGAGTTCGGAGTCGCCGTCGTTTCGGGTGCGTCCGGTGACGTAGACCGTCGCACCCGTCTCGGCGAGGGCCAGCGCGATGCCCTTGCCGGCACCTCGACTCGCGCCCGTGACCACGGCGATCGACATCGCGCCTCCTCCAGCCGGAACTGGAACAGGTTACATCGGTCGGCTAATCCAGCAGGTGCTTGCGCAGCGCCGTGGCGTCCTCGTCGGTCCAACCGTGTTTGCGCAACCACGCAGGAACACCGCCGTGCGCTGAATCGATCGCGCCGAGCAACTCGCGCATCGTCGTATCGCGTGGTGCGTGCTTGTCGACGGACGAACCGGCGAGATCGTCGGCGTACGTGTCGGACGCCCGCAGCCGGTCGAAGATCTCGTGGATGCGCTCCGCACTGAGCGCGTAGTCGTCGATGATGTCCTCGCGGCGCACACCGATCTCGGCAAGCGCGATCGCCACGACCACGCCCGTGCGATCCTTGCCGGCCGCGCAGTGCACGATCGTCGCGCCGTCGGTGCTTGCGATGAGGCGCAACGTGTCGATGATCGAATCGGGACGATCGAGCAGATAGCGCAGATAGAAATCCGCAGCGCTCTTCGGAGCTTCGGCGCCCTCGGACGGGATCTTCTGCCACGGCAGCACAACCGGCCCGTCACCCTCGACTGCGGCGACGTCGGTGTTGTGCCCCGCTTCCGGGAAGAGCGAGTAGTGCTCGACGTCGACCAACGGCTCGTGTGTCATGGGGCCGGGACCTTCGCTCGTCACCTCGACGCCGGTGCGCAGGTCGGCGACGGCGCGCACGTGATGGTCGTCCACGAGCGTGCGCACGTCGCGATCGCTCAGACCCTGCAGGTTGTCGGCGCGGATGAGCCGATCGCGCGCGGTGACGCGTCCGTCGTCGGTGGGCAGCCCGCCCATGTCGCGGACGTTGGCCGCCCCGTCCAGGTCGATCCAGCGCGATTCACCCACACCCCGACACTACCGACGCGGTCGAAGGGCCCGCTCCCCAGTGGAGAACGGGCCCTGTCGACGAAGTGAGCTCAGAACGCGGCTTCGGGCACGTCCATGAGCTGGTTGTCGATGCTCTCGGCGATGACGCGGCGCGCGGCGAGCTCCGGCAAGACGGTCTGCGCGAAGAAGTGCGCGACGGCCGGCTTGCCCTCGTAGAACGCGCGGTCGGCCTCGGACACGCCGTTCGCGTCGAGCTTGGTGAGCGCGACCGCCGCCTGACGCAGCAGCAAGTAGCCGACCATGAGGTCACCGGCGGACATCAGCACGCGCGTCGTGTTCTGACCGACCTTGTACACGTTGCGTACGTCGTCCTGTCCGCTCATCAGCTGCTGGAACATCGCGCCGACGATGCCGCCGAAGTCCTCGAGCGCCTTGCTCAACGCGGCGCGCTCCTCCTTGAGGCGCCCCTCGTCCTTGATCGACTCGAGGAACCCGTTGATCTCGGCCGACAGTGCACCGAGCGCGGCGCCCTTGTTCTTCACGATCTTGCGGAAGAAGAAGTCCTGCCCCTGGATCGCGGTCGTGCCTTCGTACAGCGTGTCGATCTTCGCGTCGCGGATGTACTGCTCGAGCGGATAGTCCTGCAGGTAGCCCGAACCGCCGAACGTCTGCAGCGCCTGCGCAAGCTGGTCGTAGGAACGCTCCGAGCCGGCGCCCTTCACGATCGGCAACAGCAGGTCGTTGATCGCCTCGTCGAGTGAGGTGTCGGTACCCGCGGCCTCGCCGATGAGGATGCGG
>DATGFB010000115.1:0-2082 GCA_035309605.1 Jatrophihabitantaceae bacterium | reverse complement strand
GTTCACGCCGAAGGACGACGGCTCGACGGACGTCACCGTCGACATCGTCGCCGAGGTGGGCTTCTTCATCCCCGGCCCGATGAAGAACCTGATTCGCGAACAGTCGCTGAAGAACTCGCTGCGTGAGCTGAAGAAGCGCGTCGAGAGCTGACTAGGCCTACCATCTCTGGCATGGCCGCAGCGACGGTCCAGTGCCACGACTGCCATCACGACATGCCCTACGTGATGGCACGGACGATGACGGGCGATCCGGTCTGCCCCGGGTGCGCCGAGCATCGCGACGAGGTCGAGAAGGAAACTCTGGCCAGCCTGGGCACCGTGGGTTGCGCCGCGGCCACCTCGTCATGGCTCGATCGGTTGCGGATCAGGCGCCGTAGACGGGCTCAGGTGGCTGCGCGTCCTTGACCAACCGGTCGACGACGTCGCCCAGTTCGGCCGGCTCCCACCGCGCGCGCTTGTCGATCGGCGTGCCGTGCCGCCATCCGTCGGCGAGCGCGACCTTGCCCCCTTCGACCTCGAACACGCGCGCGGTCACGTGCGCCGACCGGGAGCTGCCGAGCCACACCAGCAGCGGCGAGATGTTCTCGGGCGCCATCGCGTCGAACGACCCGTCCGTCGGTGCCGCCATCATGTCGGCGAACGTGGTCTCCGTCATGCGCGTGCGCGCCGAAGGTGCGATCGCATTCACGGTCACGCCGTAGCGACCCATCTCGGCCGCGGCGATCAGCGTCAGCGCCGCGATGCCGGCCTTGGCTGCGCCGTAGTTGCCCTGCCCTACGCTGCCCTGCAGGCCCGCGCCCGACGTGGTGTTGACGACGCGCGCGTCAGGCTGTCGCCCGGCCTTCGATTCCGCGCGCCAGTACGCCGCGGCGTGCCGCAGCGGCGCGAAGTGGCCCGTGAGGTGCACGCGGATCACCGCGTCCCATTCGGCCTCGGACATCGTCGCTAGCATCCGGTCGCGCACGAAGCCCGCGTTGTTGACCAACACGTCGAGGCGGCCGAACTCGTCGATCGCCTGCCGCACCAGTGCCCCGGCCTGCTGCCAGTCCGCGACGTCCGCCGCGTTGGCGACGGCCGTTCCACCGGCCGCGCGGATCTCGTCGACGACCAGTTGCGCGGCCGCCGTGTCCGGGCTCGCGCCATCGCTTTGCACGCCGTAGTCGTTGACGACGACCGACGCGCCCTCGGCCGCGAACGCGAGCGCGTGCGCGCGTCCGAGGCCACGCGCGGCGCCCGTGACGATGACGACCCTGCCGTCGACGATCCCCATCAATGCTCCTTGGCTGCTGCGAGGAATGCGGGCACTTCGCCGCCGCCGTGTGCAAGCAGCGCGGCTCCGCTGACGTAGGACGCGAGTGGCGAGGCGAGAAACGCGACGCACGCGCCGATCTCGCGCGGTTCGGCGAGCCGGCCGAGCGGGACGGTACGGCCGACACGGGCGACGTCCGCGTCGTCCCCGTAGTGCAGCTGTGCCTGCTCGGTGCGAACCATGCCCGCGACGACGGAGTTGACGCGCACCTTGGGTGCCCACTCGACGGCCAGCGTCGACACAAGGTTGTCGAGGCCGGCCTTCGCGGCGCCGTACGCAGCGGTCCCCGGGGACGGACGGTGCCCGCTGACGCTGCTGACCATCACGATCGCGCCGCCGCCGTCCTGGCGCTGCATGACCGCGTTCGCGGCCTGCGCGACCAGCAACGGCGCGAGCAGGTTGAGCTCGACGATCTTGGCGGCGAACCGCGGACTGGCGTCTGCGGCCAGCGCGTACGGCGAGCCGCCGGCGTTGTTGACGGCGACGTCGAGGCGGCCGTGGCGCTGCGCGATCGTGTCGATGAGCGCAGCCACACGATCGGCGTCGCGGACGTCGCACTCGACGAACTCTCCCGCCGGCCGGTCCGGGCGGGTCCGTCCGCAGGTCACGACGGTGGCGCCGGCGGCCCGAAACGCCTCGGTGATGCCCAGGCCGACGCCACGCTAGCCACCGGTGACGAGTGCGATCGCGACGTCCAGCCCCAGGTTCACCGTGCTACCCTACCAAGCACTTGCTTGCCTCGGAAGGAGCCGCATGGGGATCACGACGGAGTC
>DATGFB010000114.1:0-3069 GCA_035309605.1 Jatrophihabitantaceae bacterium | reverse complement strand
TCCTCGCGCTCGACTACGAAGTGCTCGTCAACGCGGTGAGCGTGAAGTACCCGCACGTATCGGGTCACGTGTTCATCGAGAAGATGGTGCAGGTGCCGTTCCGGGTGCCACGGCTGGAGCTGACGCAGGCCACGTTCCTCGACGACTTGGTGCCGAACTGGACGATGCAGCACGCCGGATCAGTGCCGGGTGGCTTCGCGGACGTTGCGTACGAGGTGTCGACGCTAGGTCTCGGCGCCAACCCGCGCCAGATAAAGCGATTCATCAACTCGACGCTCGTGCTGCTTCGCGTCGCCGAGCAGAAGGCGCTGTCGGTCGACCCCGACCTGCTCGCCGGGGTCGTCGGCCTGCAGCTGAAGTGGCCCGGCGAATATCAGGACTTCGCCGACGCGGTCATGAACGACGATCCGTCGCCGGTATCCGGACTCGTCGAGGCCGACGAGCCGGAACTGCAGCGATATTCCAAACGCTTCTTCCGGACCGAAATGACCAGTGCCGAGTTGCGGCCGGTGCTCAACCTGACGCACGCGGTAGGCCCGGCCGAAGCCGCGAGCGCGTACTCCGACAGCATTGTCGCACCGTCCGTGCCAATTCCGGGCGGTGCGACTGCACTCCGCGAAGTCAATCGCCAGCGTGTGATCGACGCCCTGGCCGCGAACGGCTTCGGCCAGATCCGCCCGAACAGCGAGGCGTACTACCTGGCCGACCGTCCCAACCTGCGCGTCAAGATCGGCAAGACTGTCGTGCGATTCGAGGAGCGCGACATCGAGGGCGAGTGGCGGCTCGGCGTCTCCGCGCTGCTCACGCAGGACGTCGATTACAGCCTGACGCTGATCGCCAACCCGGAGCGACTGGCGCAGGACGTGCGCGCCGGCGTGACCAAGTACTTCAGCCCGGACGCATTCGTCACGACCTGAGTAAGTCAGCACTCGGCGGAAGGGGACGGGCGCTAGGGGAGCGCTCAGAGGACGAGCGTGAGGCCTTCGTAGGCCGCGATCACGTCGACTCCTGTGCCGCGGGCGGCGAGGCGTGCCGCGTCCAGCAGGCTGTCGAGCATGTCGTCATCGTGCGAGGGATCGTGGTGGAACATCACCAGCCGCTTGACCGATGCCTCGCGCGCCACCATCAGCGCGTAGTCAACGGTGCAATGCCCCCACGTCGACTTCTTCTCGAACTCCGCCGGAGTGTATTGCGCGTCGTGGATCAGGATGTCGGCGTCCGCGCACAACTCGAGCACGCTCGGTGCGACGGTGTCGAGTCGCGGCGGTGCCTGGTGGTCGGATATGTAGGTGACCGTCGCGGTCGGGCTCTCGACGCGATATCCGACGGTCGGACCGGTGTGCGGCACCGGTCGCACCGTGATCTTGCGCGAACCGAGTACGAACGTGTCGGCCGTGATGTCGTAGAAGTGCACGTCGCCGCCGAGGTCCGAGTAGCGCACCGGAAAGAACGGCGGGCGCATCAAGTCGTCGAAGACCTCGGCGAGCAATCCTTCGTCGTGATTCGGGCCGTACACGTCCAACCGCGCACCCGGTGTGTGCAGCGGCGCGAAGAACGGCAAGCCTTGCACGTGATCCCAGTGGATGTGCGTGATCAGCGCCGTACCGCAGAACGAACCGTCCATCGGGCACGTCGTTCCGTACCGGCGTAACCCGGTACCGAGGTCGAACAGGATCGGCTCCTCGCCCGGCTCTTCGAGCACGACGGACGCGGTGTTTCCGCCGTAGCGGATGGCGGCGTCATAGAACGACGGGGTGGATCCCCGGACTCCGTAAAAGGTGAGCCGCACCCGTCCGCCTCCAGTTGAACGCCGCGTTGCGCTGCGCGCCACGGTAGACCCTTCCCAGAACCGGGGCACTCCGAACGCGCGAAGCGATGCCAAAGAGAGAACTGTGCGCCGGGTGGACACGCGGATCCACCCGACGTCCACCCACGGGCCGATGTGCGCACGGCCCGGAAATCGGAGAGTTGTCGCCATGACGACCTCCGAATACATCCTGAACTTCGCTCTCGTCGGCCTGGTGCTGCTGCAGATCCGCGGCATCAAGATCACCAAGACCGGCCTGCTGCTCCCCGTCGTGATGACGACGTGGTTCGCGACCTCGCTGCTCAAGGCCATCCCGACGGCCGGCAACGATCTCGTCCTCGAGATCGGCGCGGCGCTCGCCGGCGCGACTCTGGGCGCCTGCGCGGGGTTGGCCACCGGCGTCACCCGCCACGGCGCCACCGCCATCGCGAAGGCCGGCGCCCTCGCCGCGTTCCTGTGGGTCGTCGGCATCGGCGCCCGCGTCACGTTCTCGCTGTGGACGAGCCACGGCGGCGCCTCGACGATCCGTGACTTCAGCATCGCGCACCACATCACTGGCGGCGCAGCGTGGGGCACCGCGTTCATCCTGATGGCGCTCACCGAGGTCATCACCCGCACCGGCGTCATCTACGCCAAGACGCGCGGCACCGGCGCCGTCATCGAGCGCGGCGGTTTGATCCGCCGATTCGTCACCGCCTGAGCGGCGTTGCGGTGAGACGATGACCCGCATGGGTCTCGACCGGCCCGGCGTGACCGGCGGCGCGATACGCGTCGCTCGGCTCGCCGGGCTCGTCGCGTTGTTGTGGGCGACCGCGAACCAGCACCACGGCGACGGGACACCGCGCGTGCCGCTCGCGCTGCTCGTCGTCACCGCCGTCGCGTGGCTCGCCTGGCTGGCCTGTCTGCAGCTCGACGCGCCGGTGCGCGTGACGTGGTTCGCGCTCGCGGTCGTCGCCGCCGCAGGGGGAGCGGTCGGCGGGCTGGCACCGGTCGGCATTGCCTTCCCCGCCGTGGCGATCATCGCGACGGCGACGCTCGCGGGGGCACGTGCGACAGTTGCCGTCGCGCTGTTCGGCGCCGCAGCGCTCACCACGACGGTGCTCGTCGCAGGCACTCCGCACGCGATCATCACTGAGGGCCTGCTCGCGATCGCGGCCGCGCTGCTCGGCGGCGCGAGCCGGCGGCAGTACCAATCGCGTGCGGCACAGGCCGAGCAAATTCTCGCCGAACGCGTACGCGCCGACACCGAGCACGCGCGCGCT
>DATGFB010000113.1:0-2161 GCA_035309605.1 Jatrophihabitantaceae bacterium | reverse complement strand
CTCCAGAATGGAGGGGTGCGGCCCATGCTCGCAACTTCCATCCTCGCGCTCCCCCGTGGCGCGGGCTGGGCCTACGAGTTCAAGTGGGACGGCGTGCGCGCCCTCGTCGACGTCACCGACGCAGGCGTGCGCATCTGGAGCCGGGCCGGCAACGACATCACCGCGGCCTATCCCGAGCTGGTGGCGCAGGCCGACGGCGTCGGCGACGCGCTGCTCGACGGCGAGATCGTCGTCTTCGTCGACGGCCGCCCCTCGTTCGACGCGCTGCAGCTGCGCATGCACGTCCGGGATGCCCGCGAAGCGCGCCGGATGGCTGTCGAGTCGCCGGTGACGTTCGTGCTGTTCGACGTGCTCCGCCGCTTCGGTCTCGACCTCACGTCGCGCCCGTACTCCGAACGACGCGCGACTCTCGACCGCTGGGCCGCGGACCGGCCGGACTGGACGCTCAGTCCGTCCTTCGACGATGGGGCGGCGACCGAGGCGGCAGCACGCCAGCATCACCTCGAAGGTGTCGTGGCCAAGCGCGTCGACTCGCCCTATCGCCCCGGCCTGCGCAGCCCCGACTGGGTGAAATTGCGCTTCGCGCGCTCCGGCGAGTTCGTCGTCGTGGGGTGGGAAGGCGCGGCGGACAGTCCGGACGAGTTGAGTTCACTCGTGCTCGGCTGCTACGCAGAGAGCGTGCTGACGTTCGCGGGCAAGGTCGGCAGCGGTCTGAACGCCGCTGTCGCGCGCCGGCTGCACCGTGCAGTGCACGAGGTGGCCGATTGTCCGTTGCCACAGAAGCCGCCACCGAGTCCGGGGCGTCGCGTCGTGCACTGGGTGCAACCGTCGGTCGTCGTCGAGGTGGAGTTCGCGAACTGGACCGACGATCACCGCCTACGTCACCCTGTGTTCCGCGGCATCCGCGCCGACAAGCGTCCCGACGAGGCGGTGGGCGATGCCTGAGCAAGTCGTCGTGGAGGTGGACAACCGTCAACTGCAGCTCACCAATATGAGCAAGGTGCTCTATCCGAAGACGGGTTTCACCAAGGGCGAGGTGATCGACTACTACACGCGCATCGCGCCCGTCTTGCTGCCGCACCTGCTCGACCGCCCGTTGACGATCAAGCGCTATCCGAACGGCGTGGACGCGCAGTTCTTCTTCGAGAAGAACGCCGCGCGCGGCACACCGGACTGGGTGCGCACGGTGCGCTTGCCGGTTCCGGGTTCGACGATGAACCGCGAGACGATCGACTTCGTCGTGGTCGAGGAACTCGCGACGCTGGTGCGCCTTGCGAACCTCGCCGCGCTCGAGCTGCACGTCCCGCAATGGAAGGTGCCGCGGCGCGCGCGCAAACCGCGCACCGATCTGATCGTGTTCGACCTCGACCCGGGACCGCCCGCGACGATCGTCGAGTGCAGCGAGGTTGCGCTGCTGCTTCGCGAACTGCTCGAGGCGGACGGTCTCGCCCCTGTGGCCAAGACGTCCGGGTCCAAAGGCATGCAGGTGAGCGCGCCGATCGAGGTGGACGACATGGATCTGCCGTCGGAGTACGCGCACGCGATCGCGCGCGACCTCGAAGCGCAACGTCCCGAGCTGATCGTGTCGCGCATGACGAAATCACTGCGCCCGGAGAAGATCTTCGTGGACTGGAGCCAGAACAGCCCGGCCAAGACGACGGTCGCGCCGTACTCGCTGCGGGCCCGCGACGAGCCGACCGTCTCGACCCCGCTGACCTGGGACGAGGTGGCCGGCGGGCGCGAATTGCGCTTCACCGCGGCGCAGGTACTCGACCGCGTCGCCGAGCACGGCGATCTGTTCGCCCCGACACTCGACGACCATCTGCGACGGCGTATCACCCGGGCGATGGCGCAGCGGAAGTAGACTCTGGCGGCTGATCCGTCCCGTCCGCGGATCCGCTCGTCGACGAAAGGGGCGAGGATGTCCCGGGCCGGTGCCGACGCCGCCGAAAGCACGCGCGGCGCGCGTTTGCCCAGGTCGGCCCGGCGCAAGCAACTGCTCGCCGCCGCGCAGGAGGTGTTCGTCGCGAACGGCTACCACGCCGCCGCGATGGACGACATCGCCGAGCGTGCCGGCGTCAGCAAGCCGGTGTTGTACCAACACTTCCCCGGCAAGCTCGAGCTGTACCTCGCGCTCCTCGACACGCAAGCGGACAAGCTC
>DATGFB010000112.1:0-6409 GCA_035309605.1 Jatrophihabitantaceae bacterium | reverse complement strand
CCGTGGTCCGTTCGGACGTCGTGGTCGCAGGTGCCGAGCTCGTCGTGAACCCCGATCCCGGTCGCGGCATGCGCTCGTCACTCGAGCTCGCGGTCTCCGCGGCGGACGCCACGCAGCCGCTCGTCGTGATCCTCGTCGACGTGCCGGGCATCGGCGCGGACACCGTGCGTGCCGTGCTCGATGCATGGCGGCCGGGCCGCGTCGCGGTGGCGCGCTATGCGACGCGGCTCGGGCACCCGGTCGCGATGGAGCCGGCGCTGTGGCGCGGCGCGATCGCGCTGGCGGGGCCGGACGAGGGCGCGCGCACATTCTTCGCCGCGCGTCCCGATCTGCTCGTGCAGGTGCCGGTGCCGGGCGACCCGGGTGACATCGACACGCCAGCCGACCTCACCGCGCTCGGGGCGTCACCTGATGTCGAGAGTTAGCCCCGGCGCCGCGACGCGCAACGGCCCGGCGAAGCGTTCTCGCGCGGCATCGAGCGCGAGTTCGGACGGCGTCTCCGGCAGCAGATGTGTGAGGACGAGCGCGCCGACATCCGCGTGCCGCGCCAGCAGACCTGACGCGGCCGCGCTCGACAGGTGCCTCGCCGCGTCGGCCGGCACGTCGATCGCGTAGCTCGACTCGGCGAGCAGCATCTCGGCGCCCTCAGCGAGCCGGAGGAGATCGTCGGACGGTCCGCAGTCGCCGGTGTATGCGAGCACGGCCGCGTCGGCGGCGATCCGCATGCCGACGTTCGGTACCGAGTGGGGGAGCGCGAACGTGCTGACCTCGAACGGGCCGACGAGCGCTGGGGCGCCGGGCTCGAACGCGCGCACGTCCACCGCGGTGTCGAGCAATCCGGGGCGGTCGAGCGCGAGCACCGCGTCGAGCGCGCCGGGCACGCTGTACACCGGCAGCGATGCTCCCGGGTCGTCGCGGAACACCCGCGCGCGCAGCAGCGGATTCAGGTCGGCGCAGTGATCCGGATGGCCGTGGCTGACGAGCACTGCGTCGACCGCCGTCGCGTCGATGTGCTCGAGCAACCGCGGCAGCGTCGCGTAGCCTGGATCGACCAGCAACCGGAAGCCTGCCGACTCGACGAGATAACCGCTGCACGCCGCTCCGGCCGCCGGCCACGCGCCGCACCCGCCGAGCACCGTCAGCCGCATGCACCGACCGTAGTTGCCGCCCGTCCATCCCCGGTGGTGAGTCGGCAGGAAACTCACCACTCGCGGGGTCGTCACCTCACGGCTGTGACCGCTCGCGCGGTGCATGCTTCAGGTGATGGACGCTCGTATCCCTGATCCGCGGCAGGCCGCGTCTGACGTGACGCGCTGGCTCGTCGCGGCGGGCGAGGGTGGCGCGAAGCTGCTGCCGGGCTGGCTGCGGCCGCACCGCGGTGAACAGCGCTGGGCCGCGATGGCGGTGGTGGTCCTCGCGATCGTGCTGCAGGTGCTGCTTCCGGACAAGTTCGTGCTGCGGCCGCGAACCGCCGCGCCGAGCCTCGAGGGCGCCATGGTGCTTGTCCTCGCGGCGATGAATCCGGGACGCCGCCTCGATCAGCGCCATTCGGTGCTGCGCAACCTCTTCATCGCGTTGATCAGCGTGCTCGCAGTGACGAACGCGGTGTCCACCGGGTTGCTCGTGCACTTCATCCTCACCGGCGGCAGCACGACCGCGACCAAGATCCTCGCGTCCGGCGCGTCGATCTGGATCACGAACGTGATCGTGTACGCGCTCTGGTACTGGGCGTGGGACCGCGGTGGGCCGGTCGAGCGTGCGCTCGCGGCCGATACCAAGCCGGACTTCCTGTTCCCGCAGATCGCCGACCCGCGGCTCGATCCGGACTGGCAGCCCACCTTCGTCGACTACCTGTACGTGTCGTTCACCAACGCCACCGCGTTCTCTCCTACCGACACGATGCCGCTGAGCCGCTGGGCCAAGATGCTCATGCTCGCTCAGTCGGCGATCTCCCTCGTCACGGTCGGCCTCGTCGCCGCCCGAGCCGTGAACATCCTGCCCGGCCACTGACCGGTACCTCCGGTAGCGGGTACGCGTCGTCCGAGCTAGGTTTCGGCGTGGGGGAGGTCGTCGAAGGGGAGCAGCGGATGACGGGAGTGCACGGCAAGCACCGCAAGGCCCGCACCAACGAGGACGACGATCCCAGCGGAACTCCCCGACGACGATTTCTGGGCTACGTGCTGGCCGGCCCGACGCTCGCGGTGGCCGCCAGCATGGGCTCCGACCTGATCGGCCGAGCCGACGACGCCGAGGCGGTCGTCCCGTCACCGCCCGAGGTGTCCGATCTCGTCGACCTCGGCGACGTCATCTCCCTCGCGGCGACGCCGACGGCGAACATGATCACCGTCGTCGTGAACACCGACAGCACCGCGTCGTTCGCGATCCCGCGCGCCGAAGTCGGTCAGGGCATCACGACCACAGCGGCGATGCTGATCTCCGAGGAGCTCGACCTGGAGGTCTCGCGCATCCATGTCACGCTGGCCGACGCGCGCCCGGAACTGCTCTTCAACCAGCTCACCGCCGGGTCGAGTTCGGTGCGCTCGATCTACCGGCCGGTGCGGGTCGCTGCCGCACTCGCGCGAGAACGCCTGATCAAGGCCGCGGCCGACATGTGGGGCGTACCCCAGTCGCAGATCACGACCGGCAACGGCGTCGTCCACGGTCCGGGCGGGCGCAGCGCCACCTACGGGCAACTGGCCACAGCGGCGGCGTCCGAGCAGGTCACCCAGCTGAGCATCACGCTGAAGGACCCGTCGGACTTCACGGTCATCGGCACCGCGCAGTCGCGCATCGACGCACTGGACGCCGTCACGGGACGCAAGACGTACACGATGGATCTGCACGTGCCCGACGCCCTGCCCACCATGGTGTGCCGGCCGCCGACGATCAACGGCAAGGTCGTTTCGGTCACGAATCTTGCGGCAGTACGAGCGATGCCGGGCGTCACCGACGTCGCGGTCGTATCGACCGGCGTCGCAGTCCGTGCAGCGACGTTCGGTCAGTGCATCGACGCGGTGCGCGCGCTGAACGTGACGTGGGGCAAGGGCAGCGAGGACGGCAAGTCGGACGCGACGATCCTGACCGAGCTCAAGAACGCCGAGGTGCCGCTCGCCGTCCCGCCACTCAATCTGCTGACGCACACCATCGACGGCTCGTTCACGTTCTGGTTCCGCAGCAACTCGCCGCTCGAGACGAACTGCGCGATCGCGGACGTGCGCGCCGACAGCGCCGAGATCTGGTCACCGCTCAAGTCGCCGATCGTGGCGCAGCAGAAGATCGCCACTTTGCTCGGCCTGCCGATCAGCGCGGTGACGGTGCACGTCAGCACGTCGGGCGGCTCGTTCGGGCGGCACCTGTTCTGGGACGCCGCGATCGAGGCCGCCGAGATCTCGAAGGCGGTCGGCAAGCCGGTCAAGCTGATGTGGCACCGCACCGACGACTTCCGTCACGGCCGCACGCATCCGATGGCGACCAACCGTGTGCGCGCCGTGTACTCCGGCGCGAACGTGCTGTCGTTCGAGCAGCGGCACACGAGCATCCAGACCGACTTCAGCCACGGCATCGACGAAGTGCTTTCGGCTTACTTCTCGTCGACGCCGCTCGGAGCGGTGACGTTCTCGCAAGGCATCTTCGAGCTGACCCAGAACGTCCCGTACAACTTCGGCGTCACCACGCAGATCCTCGACGAGGTGGATGCCGGATTCCACACCGGCAGCATGCGCAACATCTACTCACCCGACGTTGCCACCGCCAAAGAGCTGATGGTCGACAAGTTGGCCAAGGCCGTGGGCAAGGACCGCTACCAGTTCCGCCGCACGTTCCTGAAGGACGACCGCTCGCGGGCGGTACTCGACAAGGCCGCGCAGGTGGGTAACTGGGGTCGCGCGATGGTTCCCGGCACTGCTCAGGGCATCGCGTTCCACGCGGAGTACAAGGGTGTCAGCGCGTGTCTCGTCGAGATCGACTGCCGGTCGGGGATGGTGAACCGGACCGTGCCCGATGCGTTTACCGGACCGCGCGTCACGAAGGTGGTCTTCGTCGTGGACGTCGGCCGGGCGATCAACCCGCGCGGCGTCGAGGCGCAGATGCTGGGCGGCATCATGGACGGCATCGCACAGGCGTTGACGTCGAGCCTGCACTTCAAGAACGGGCTGCCGCTCGAGGGCAGCTGGGACAACTACTACTACACGCGTGAGTGGAACGTGCCACCCGACGTGCAGGTCGTCGTCATGCCCCCGACAACCGGTGCACCGGGCGGCGCCGGCGAGTTCGGTGTACCGGCATCGATGGCCGCAGTCGCGTGCGCGTACTGGCAGGCCACGGGCGTGTTCCCGACGAATTTCCCGATCAACCACAACCAGTCGTTGGGTTTCACGCCACTGCCGACCGTCCCGCCCATCCCGCAGTCGCCGACCGACGGCCTGAGCCACACGTTCTGAGGAGCCTCACGTGCCGATCCACTCCTTCATCGTCAACGGACAGCCGGTCAGTGTTCCCGTCGACGACGACGTGCGTCTGTTGTGGGTGCTGCGCGACCTGCTCGGCGTCACCGGCCCGAAGTACGGCTGTGGCCTGGAAGTGTGCCGGGCGTGCACGAGCCACATCAACGGCAAAGCGTTCAACCCGTGCGCGGTACCGGTCTCGCAGCTCGCGCCGACCGACGAGATCACGACCATCGAAGGCCTGTCCGCTCCTGGCGGGCCGTTGCACCCGATGCAGCAGGCGTGGCTGGACCACGACGTCGCGCAGTGCGGCTACTGCCAGCCCGGCCAGATCATGGCCGCGATCGCGCTCGTGAACGAGGTGAGGGCGGCCGGCCGTTCGGTCACCGACGCCGACCTCGACGGCATCCGCAACATCTGTCGGTGCGGCACCTACCCGCGTATCCGCGAAGCGATCGTCGCAGGCGCCGCGCAGATGTAGCCAACGGTGGGACGATCTCGTTGTGCGTGCAGCGGATCGTCCTGCGTCCGAGTCGGACACTCCTCATCTCGTCGGCGGCGGACCGGAAGACCCGCGCTACGGCCCGGCCGTCGAACGCTGGGAAGAGATCGTCGAGTGGCCGATGGCGATCCTCGCGTTGGTATTCCTCGCCGCGTACGCCGCGCCCGTACTCGTCGAGCCGTTGGGTCAGCCGTGGCGCGCGATCTGCCGCACGTTCGAGTACAGCGCCTGGACGTTGTTCGGCGTGGAGTACCTGGTGCGGCTGCGGCTGGCACGCGACCGCGGCTCGTACGCGCTGCGGCACTGGTGGGATCCGGCGATCATCGTGCTTCCGGTGCTGCGGCCGTTGCGCGTACTGCGCCTGATCATGCTGCTGAAGGTGTTGAACAGGCGCTTCACCGACACCCTGCGCGGTCAGGTCGTGGTGTACACGCTGGGCGCGGCCGGCTTGTTGCTGTTCGTCGGCGCGATCGCCGAACTCGAGTCGGAGCGGCACGCGCACGGCACGAACATCGCCACGTTCGGCGACTCACTGTGGTGGGCGGTCACCACGGTGTCGACGGTCGGCTACGGCGACCACTACCCGGTCACACGCGACGGCAAGCTCGTCGCCGTGGGGCTCATGTTCGGCGGTATCGCACTCATCGGCGTCGTGGCCGCGTCGTTCGCGACGTGGCTCGTCGACCACGTGCGGCAGATCGATCAGAGCGAACAGGCAGCGACGCAGCGCGACATGCAAGCGATCATGCGCCGACTGGATGAGCTACAGCACCGCCTGGACCGGCAAGGCGGTGCGCCATGACCTGCAGCACCTTGTGCGCCAGTGCCGGTACCTGCTCGATCAGGCGGTCGAAGTCCTGCGCCGCGACGACGGCCAGGTGCATCGGCGTGCGCGCGACGACCGTCGCGGTCCGCGCACTGTGATCGAGCACGGCGACCTCCCCGAAGCAGTCGCCGGGCCCGAACGTGGCGACCTGCCGGCCGCCGTGCAACGCAACGGCTTCACCGCTGAGCACGATGAGGAACTCCCTCCCGAGTTCCCCTTCGGACGTCAGCGCCTTGCCCGCCTCGACGTCCAGTTCGACGGTTAGCCGAGCAAGGCTGTCGAGCTCGCGCTTCGAGGACCCCGCGAACAGCGGCATCCGCGCGAAGCGCTCCGCGACCGGCAATGTCCGATGCGTCATGGACTCAGATTGGCGTCGCCGCGCAAATTTTCCATAACGCGCCCGTAAACGGCCGTTGTGGGATCGTTTTCCGGTGGCCACCGCACTGGTCGTCGAAGACGACGCTCGGTCGCAGAAGCTGGCTTGCACGGTGCTGGAAATGCACGGATTCACGGTGCTTTCGGCCCGAACCGGAGCGGACGCCTTGGCGTTGGCGGCACAGCACGCGCCGGACGTCATCCTCATGGACATTCGACTGCGCGGCGACGGCGAGGACGGATTGTCCGTGCTGGCGAAACTGC
>DATGFB010000111.1:0-4418 GCA_035309605.1 Jatrophihabitantaceae bacterium | reverse complement strand
GGCCGTCTCCCTGCACGCCGACGGAGCGCACGTCGGCGAGTAGCACGACCGGGCACTGCCAGATGTCGCGATCGAGGCCCGCCGCGGACAACTCGGCGCGCGCGATCGCGTCGGCGCGGCGCAGGATGTCGAGTCGCTCGGCGGTCACCGCGCCGACGACCCGGATGCCGAGTCCCGGTCCGGGGAAGGGCTGGCGCCACACGATCTCCGCGGGCAGGCCGAGCTGCTCGCCGACGCGGCGCACCTCGTCCTTGAACAGCGAGCGCAGGGGCTCGACGAGCGCGAACTGCAAGTCGTCGGGCAGGCCGCCGACGTTGTGGTGGCTCTTGATGTTGGCCGTGCCGGTGCCGCCCCCGGACTCGACGACGTCCGGATAGAGCGTGCCTTGCACGAGGAACTCGACGGCCTCGCCCTCTGCGACGATCTCGCGCGCGGCGTCCTCGAAGACGCGGATGAACTCCCGTCCGATGATCTTGCGCTTGTCTTCGGGGTCGCTGACGCCGTCGAGCGCAGTGAGGAATTGCTCGGTGGCGTCGACCACCTTCAGCTTCACGCCGGTCGCGGCGACGAAGTCACGCTCGACCTGCTCGGCCTCACCGGCGCGCAGCAGTCCGTGGTCGACGAACACGCAGGTCAGTTGCGGGCCGATCGCGCGCTGCACGAGCGCGGCCGCGACCGCCGAGTCGACGCCACCCGACAGGGCGCAGATCACCTGTTTGCCGCCGACCTGCGCTCGAATGGCCGCGACCTGGTCGTCGATGATGTTCGCTTCGGTCCACGTCGGACGAGCGCCCGCGATGTCGTAGAGGAAGTGCCGCAACACCGTCTGCCCGTGCTCGGTGTGCAGCACCTCCGGGTGGAACTGCACGCCGGCGAGGCGGCGTTGCGAGTCCTCGAACGCAGCGACCGGTGCGCCCGCGCTCGACGCGGTGACGGTGAATCCCTGCGGCGCGTGCGTCACCTCGTCGCCGTGGCTCATCCAGACCTGTTGCGACGTCGGCAATCCGCGCAGCAGCACGCCGGGATCGGTGACGGTCAGTACCGTGCGGCCGAACTCGGATCCGCCCGTGTGCGCGACCTCGCCGCCGAGGGCAAGCGCCATTGCCTGGAAGCCGTAGCAGATGCCGAACACCGGCACACCGGCGGTGAACAGTGCAGCGTCGGCGCTCGGCGCCCCGTCCGCGTAGACCGACGACGGGCCGCCCGACAGGATGATCGCCTTCGGCCGCCGCGCGAGCAGCTCGTCGACGCTCGCCGTGTGCGGCACGATCTCGGAGTAGACGTGCGCCTCACGCACCCGCCGCGCGATCAGCTGCGCATACTGCGCCCCGTAGTCGACGACCAGGACGAGATCCGGCTGCATGCCCGAAATTCTACGGACGCCCCCCACGCCGACTGGTCACTTACGCGCCGACTGGTCACCTATAACTGACCAGTCGGGCTGTAACTGACCAGTCAACGGAGCTCAGCCGACGGCCACCGACGGCCAGGAGTAGCGGAAGCCGGTCATATCTTCGCTGATCTGCCACAGCCGGCGGCCCAGCTTGTCGTCCTTCGCCTCGGGCGACAGGTTCGCCGGCCCGATCGGCCCCCGGCTCTCGCCGAGGCGGCCGGGCCCGGTGAACGAGCCCGGCTCGGCTTCGCTCGCTGCATAGAGCGTTGCCCGCGCTCCCACCTCTGCCGACTGCGTGAAGATCGTGAGGAAGATCGGAGCTACGACGCGCAGGAACGGATTGGCACCCATGCCCTGCGGATCGCTGACCAATCCCGTCGCAGCCACCCCGGGATGTGCTGCCGTCGACACGAGCGGAAGTTGGTGCGCGTCGAATTGGCGCTGCAGCTCACGCGCAAACAGCAGATTCGCGAGCTTCGAATTGCCGTACGCGTGTTGCGGCTCGTACGTGTCGCCGAGGTTCCCGTCGACGACGTCCGCCTTGCCCGAGTGATGCGCCGTCGACGAGACGGTGACCACTCGTCCGGCTCTCGAGTGCACAAGCGTGCGCAGCAGCATCCCGGTGAGCACGAAGTGTCCGAGGTGGTTCGTGCCGAACTGCAACTCGAACCCGTCATCGGTGAGCACTCGCTTGGGCGGCGTCATCACCCCCGCGTTGTTGATGAGCAGGTCGAGCGGTTCGGCCCAAGCGTCGCCGAACGCACGTACCGACGACATCGACGCGAGATCCAGATGAACTACCCCGACGTCGGCAGCGGTTACGCCGGACCTGATTCGGTCCGCCGCGATCTTGCCCTTCTCGACGTCACGCACGGCCAGCACCACACGCGCTCCGTGCTCGGCCAGCGCCCGAGCGGTGTGCCAGCCGATGCCGGAGTTCGCGCCGGTGACGATCGCAGTCGTGCCGCTGAGATCGCCGAGACGGTCGGGCCTCCACCCCACACCAGAAAAGCTACGCGCGTCGCGGTGTGTTGGACGTACTTCATGGCCAAACTGTCTACATGTCGCTACAGGCAGTGCGCACCCGGGTCTGGCGCAACGGAACGCTCGAGGCCGAGAACTTCTCCATCGACCTAGTGTCGGACTACCTCGAGGAGCCCGACTGCCTGGTGTGGGCGGACGTGTGCGGCCCGGACAAGCCCGATCTGATGAAGCTGGCCGAGGAGCTGAGCCTCGACGAACACGCGATCGAGGACTCGGTGGCGCCGTTCGAGCGGCCCAAGGCGAGCCGCTACGCAACACACCTGTTCATGACCGCCTACGCGGTGCAGCACGACAAGGATTCGGGCGAGCTCGTCACCCGACGCGTGTCGGCGTTCAGCCTGCCGCGCGGCTTCGTCACTGTTCGTGCCGACACGAACTTCGACATCGACGAGGTCGTGCGCCGCTGGGACGACAACGCCGACTTGATGAAGTACGGCCCCCGCGCGCTCATTCACGGTCTGCTCGATGTCGTCATCGACTCGTACTTCGACGCCATCGAATCGCTCGACGACAGCGTCGAGGAGGTCGAGAACAACCTGTTCACGACGAACGAGCGCAGCTCGCGCGAGCTGCAACGGCAGACGTTCGAGTTGCGCAAGTCGCTCGTGCAGGCGCGGCGCGTCATCCTGCCGATGCGCGAGGTCGTCAACACGGTCATGCGGCGCGCGACCGAGGACGGCAACAACGCCGAACTCGCGCCCTACTTCGAAGATCTCTACGACCACGTACTTCGCGCGGCCGAGTGGACGGACTCACTGCGCGACATGATCTCGTCCATCTTCGAGACGAACCTGTCGTTGTCCGACACACGCATGAACCTCGTGATGAAGCAACTCACCGCATGGGCAGCCATCATCGCCGTACCGACCGCGATCACCGGCTACTTCGGGCAGAACGTGCCCTACCCCGGATTCGGCAAGCACTGGGGTTACCTCGAAAGCCTCGGGCTCATCGCAGGGATCGCGCTCGTGCTGTACACGCTCTTCAAACGCAAGGACTGGCTCTAGCGAGGCTTCGGCTCGCCGATTCCAGCTGCTCCGTAGAGACTGTTCGCGTCGGCGGGGGCGAGGGGCGCTGGAATGAGCTGCAAGATCCTGGCCGTGTGCGCGGTCATAGGAATCACCGGCGCAGGGGTCGCCGGCTTCGCCGCTTCGGCAAGTGCTTCCGGAGGTCCGGTCGTCACGTCGGTCGCACCGGCGAGCGTGCAGCCGGGCGAGGTGGTCACGGTCGACGGTTCGGGCTTCTTCGGCGGCTGCACGACGGGCGTGCCGACCGTTCTCCTCGGCGCCAATACCGCGGCGGCACTCTCCACGTCGACCGACACGGTCGTGCGCTTTCAAGTGCCGGTGATGCAGGGGTTCGTCGATGTGCAGGTCGAGGACTGCTCCGGTGCGGTATCGCCGCCGGTCACAGCCGACGAGCTCACGATCACACTCCCGCCGCGGGCGAAGATCACTGCCGTCGCTCCGAAGACCGGCACGGTCGGCACGTTGCTGACGGTCACCGGTACCAACCTGCGCCAGTTCTGCACGGACGGACGGCTGCCCGCGATCACGTTCGACGACCTGAACGTGCTGGACGACGCGGTCACGCTCACCGACGGCGACCCGCTGATCGTGTCGTGGAGCTCGACGAAAGTGATCGTGCATGCGCCCGTGCACAAGGCGGGCGTCGTCGACATCACGGTGCGCGACTGCGCCGGCCGCAGCAGCATTCCGTCCTCCGCGGACGAGGTCACCTACCTTGCGCCGAAGATCGCGTCCGTGGCGCCGACCTCGGGCACGTTCGGCACGCGCGTCACGGTGAAAGGCACCGGCTTCTTCAACGGATGCAGCGGCACGGCCGGTCCCACACTCGAGATCGGTGGCGTGCAACTGCCGTTCGGTTCGCCGGACGTGCAGTCGATGACGGCAACGCAGATCGTTGTCACCGCTCCCGCGCATACCGCCGGGGTAGTGCCGATCGAGGTCGTCGATTGCGT
>DATGFB010000110.1:0-3893 GCA_035309605.1 Jatrophihabitantaceae bacterium | reverse complement strand
AGTAGCCGCCGTGGTTGGGCGAGTGAACCACCGGGCAGGTGTCGCGCGCCTCTTTCAGGATCGCACGCCAGTTGCGGGCGTGCTCGGCAGTCGTGTGGTCGAACGTCTGCACGCTGCCTCCGCAAAAAACCCGACACGGTTTGTTTATTGAGTCGAGACTAGGTCGGCCGGCCGTCACGGTCAACGATCCCGCACAGCCGATCAATGCTTGCCTTTCGCTCAAAACCAAAGCATGCTTGGTTAATTGGTCCTGCCGGGCTGAATTGCCCGTGGGCCGTTCCCAGAGAGCACCCGATCGCGGAGGTCGTATGCCGGACGACGCGTCCTACGAGCTGCTGCTGAGCCCGTTGCAGATCCGGGGAGTGCCGCTGCGCAACCGGGTCATCACCACGGGGCACAGCATCGCGGCGCCGTGGGCATTCGTCCGCGACGACTCGGACAACTACATCGAGTACTCCCGCCGGCGCGCGGCAGGTGGCGTCGCCCTGCTGATCACGCAGCCGGTCATCGTCGACCCGTTCACGGGCTGGCCGAGCCAGGTCGGCGACCGGCTGGCCAAGCTGGCTGACGCCGTGCACGCCGAGGGCGGCCGGCTCATCTCTCAGGTCGTCAACTTCGGCAGCCAGATCGGGTCGCAGGTCAACCTCGCCGGCCGGCCGATGTGGTCGCTGAACGGGCGCCAGGATGAGTTCGGCGAGGCGTCGCACCGGATGACCGGCGACGAGATCGGCCAGATCGTCGACGCGCACGGGCAGGTCGCCCGCGTCCTCGTCGAGGCCGGGTTCGACGGCCTCGAACTGCACGCCGGGCACGGCTACCTGCTACACCAGTCCTACAGCCCGTGGGGCAACGGCCGCGACGACGAATGGGGCGAGACGCTCGCGCTGTCACGCGCTATCATCGACGTCTGCCGCCGCGAGCTCGGCCCGAACCGCATCCTCGGCTGGCGCTTCACGGCCAACGACGACCTCCGCCGCGAAGAGGGCGGTCAGTCGGTCGATGACCTGCGCGACATCGTCGTGCAGGTCGCCGCCACCGGCGAGATCGACATCCTCAACCCGACCATCGGCACGAAGGCGCCGGCGTACTCGCAGAAGTCGGTGGCGGGATACCGCTACCCCGACGGTTACGACCTGCCGTACTCCAGCGCGGTGCGGCCGCTCGTCGACGCGAAGGTCGCCGTCGTCGGCGTCGGCGGCATCGTCAGCCCGAGCATGGCCGAGAAGGCGCTGCGCGACGGCGCATGTGATCTCGTGGGCATGACGCGCGGCAACATCTCCGACCCCGACATGGTCAACAAGCTGCGGGCCGGGCAGGCCGACCGGGTGCGCATCTGCGTGCGGGCGGCCGAGTGCAACGACCGGCGAGTCGACGGCAAGCCGGTGGGCTGCTTCCACAACCCTGAAATGCTGCGCGAGAAGGACTTCAGCTCGTCGCGCGCCGCCACGAGCAAGCGGGTCGTCGTCATCGGCGCCGGTCCGGGCGGGCTGAAAGCGGCGCAGTCTGCGCTCGCACGCGGTCACTCGGTGCGCGTGTTCGAGGCGGCGGCCGAGCCGGGCGGCCGGCTGAGGTACGTCCGCGCGACGACGGCGCGCCGGCTGTTCCAGTCCGTCGAGTGGATGCTCAACGAGCTGGCCGTCGGCGGCGTCAAGGTCGAGTACGAGACGCCGGTGTCGATCGCGGACCTCGACACGCTGGACGCAGACGAGTTCGTCGTCGCGACGGGTGCGCGGCCGGTACCTGCGCAGGCGTTCGAAACCGACGATGTCGGCGCCGTCCTCTCCGTCGAACAGGCCATCGACAACAACGTGTCCGGTTCGGTCCTCGTGCTGGACCGCACCGGGTCGATCGACGTCGCGCTCGTCACCGAGGCACTGATCAAGCGCGAGGTCGACGTCGTGTACGCCACGATCTTCGAGCGCACGGTGACCAATGCCGGGTACACGAACCGCCTCGACCTGCGCGATCTGTTCCGCCGGAGCAAGAACGTCCGCGTGCTCACCGACACGAACGTGCGGCGTTACGCACAGGGCGCGGCCGAGCTGATCGACCCGGACGGAACCGTGATCGAGCAGCTGCGCGTGCCGACCGTCGTGGCCGGGACGCACCCACTGCCCGCCGACGAACTGCTGACGGCGCTGCGCGCGTCCGGAAGGTCGGTAACCGGCGTCGGCGACGTGCTCGCGCCGCGCGGTGCCGGTGCCGCGTTCCGCGAAGGCGCGCTGTTCGCGCAGGCGTTCTGAAGACAGGACCGAGGGGGTATCGAGGTGAGCCGTTTCGACGGTGCGGTCGCAGTCGTCACGGGTGCCGGCAACGGCATCGGTGCCGAGACGGCGCGGACGCTCGCCCGGCAGGGCGCCCGCGTCGCGATGTTCGACATCGACGACGAGGCGGTGTCGACCGTCGCGAAGGAGATCGCCGATGCCGGCGGGACCGCCTACGCGCGACACCTCGACGTCGCGTCCGAGGACGATTGGGCCGCGGGAGTCCGTGCAGCCGAGAGCGAGCTCGGCGCGCCGATCACCCTGCTGCACAGCAATGCGGCGATCACCAACCCCGAGACGCTCGGCCGGGGCATCGACGTCCCCGACCTGCCGTTCGACGTGTGGCAGCGGGTGCTCACGGTCAACGCGGGCGGAAGCGGGCTGCTTGCCTGCAAGCACGTCCTGCCGTCGATGCTCGCGGCCGGGCGCGGCTCGATAGTGTTCACGAGCTCGGTGACCGCCCTCGTCGGCAAGCCGGACATCCTGTCCTACGCCGCCGCGAAGGGCGCCATCCTCTCCTTCAGCCGTGGGCTCGCGGCCACGTACGGCGACCGCGGCATCCGTTGCAACGCCGTCGCGCCGGGGCCGGTCGAGACCGCCGCCACGGCGACGATCGACCCGGCACTGAAGCTCTCGCTCGTGCGCAACAGCATGATCCCGCGCTTCGCCGAACCGTCCGACATCGCCAACGCGGTCGCGTTCCTGCTGTCGGACGAGGCGTCCTTCATCACCGGGCAGGTGCTGACCGTCGACGGCGGGCTGACCGCCCGCTACCCGACCGCCGATCAGGGGTGACCATGTCCGCCGACCCGCTACAGGAACTGCTCGACAAGGAGGCCATCCGGGCTGCCGTCATGCGCTACTGCCGTGGCGTCGACCGGCTCGAGCCCGAGATGATTCGCTCGGCGTATCACCCCGACGGCTACGACGACCACGGTGACCTCAAGGGCAGTCGCGACGAGTACGTCGACGCGCTCGTGCCGCTGCTGCGCAGCCATTACGTGTCGACCTCGCACAACATCGCCAACCAACTGATCGAGATCGAGGGCGACCGCGCCCTGTCGGAGTCGTACCTGATCGCGGTACACGTCACCGAGTCCGAAGGGACGCAGTGGCAGGAGATCGTATTCGGGCGCTATGTCGACAACTTCGAGAAGCGCGACGGCGAGTGGCGTATCGCGCATCGCGTGTGCGTGATCGACAGTCGCAACACGCAAGCGGTCGGTCCTTCGCGGCTGGCGACCGACGAGACGAAGATCCCTCGTGGGCGGCATTACCCCGACGACACCGTCTACCTCCAGCACGCCGCACTGGCTGCCGCGCCGAGGAGTACCGCATGAGCACCCCGCAGTCGCCCGAACTCACGGCCGAGGACCGCGCGCTCGTCTTCTCACCCCTTCAGCTCGGGAACGTGACGCTACGCAACCGCATCGTCCGTGCCGCCCACGGCACCGGCCTGAGCCGGGGCGCAGTCACCGACGAGCTGCGCGATTTCCACCTTGCCCGCGCGCGCGGCGGCGTTGCGCTCAGCTTCACCGAGGCCGGCGAGGTGCACTGGAGTTCACCAGGGTTCCTCGGACTGTCCAGCGACGAGATCGTCGATGGCCTGCACTCGATCGCCGAGGGCGC
>DATGFB010000109.1:0-2129 GCA_035309605.1 Jatrophihabitantaceae bacterium | reverse complement strand
TGCCGGCACCGCGGGAGGGAAACATAGGTGGCGATACCGTCGGCCTCAACCGCCCGACCGAGCACCATCGACACGCCTTCGGAGCACGCCGGTCACCGATTGCGCGCGGCGCAACCGTTGAGATCTACCGGCATCACCGCGGACGGCGAGCGCAGTGGACGTCAGTCAGCTGCTGCCACCGAAGATTCGCGAGTATCGCGATGCGGTCCCCCACCGCGTCGCGCACGGCGCGCGCCGTCGCGCGCGCGACGCGGGCGCGGTTCTCGAGCGTGCCGCCGAAGTCGTCCTTGCGGCGGTTGAGCTTCGGGCTGAGGAACGCGCTCGCGAAGTAGTTGTGCCCGAGGTGGATCTCGACCGCGTCGAACCCGGCCTCGACGGCCATGCGCGCCGCGTCCGCGTGTGCGGTGACGATGCGATCGATGTCGTCCTTCGTCGCCGCGGTCGTGAAGCCCATGCTGGTCGGCTGCCAGGTCCGGCTCGGCGACAGCGCGGGTGCTCGGTTGGACTTCGGATCGGCGACCGGCCCGGCGTGCCCGATCTGCGTCGAGGCAGCGGCACCTTCGGCGTGTACCGCGTCGGTGAGCTTGCGCAGGCCGTCCAGCGCGTCGGGCCGCCAATGGATCTGCCGTCGCTCGGTGCGTCCCTCCGGTGTGACGGCGCAGTACGCGACGGTGGTCATGCCGACGCCACCCGATGCCATCGCGCGGTGGAACTCGATCAGCTCGTCGGTGACGAGTCCTTTGGGCGTGCGTCCCTCGAACGTCGCCGACTTGATGACGCGATTGCGCAGGCGCACCGGTCCGAGCCGCGCGGGTGCGAACGCGTCGATCGTCACCGCAGTTCGTCGAGCCGCGCGACCGTGTCGTCGAACTCCGCGACGAGCTCGCGCACCAGCTCGGCGACCGGACGCACTGCATTCATGCGGCCGACGATCTGGCCCACCGGCATCGCGACGACCTCGGGGTCGTCGGCCCGCATGATCCGCTGGTGCGCCTCGGCGACGAGCAGGTTCTGCAGCGGCATCGGCAGTGGCTCGGGCGCATCCGGCTCGGCCCACGCCTCGGTCCACCTCGTCTTCAGCAATCTGGCCGGCTTGCCGCTGTAGATGCGCGAGCGGACGGTCTGGTCCGATCCGGCGCGCACGAGAGCGGTCTGCATCGTCATGCCGGCACCGAGCTGGTACTCGCTCGTGGTGAGCCAGTACGAACCCATCCACACGCCGCCGGCACCGAGGGCGAGCGCGGCGGCGATCTGGCGGCCCGAACCGATACCGCCCGCCGCGAGCACGGCGGCGTCGTCGCCGACCGCGTCCACGATCTCCGGGACGAGCACCATCGTCGCGATCTCTCCGGTGTGCCCGCCCGCTTCGGTGCCCTGTGCGATCACGATGTCGACGCCGTTGTCGACGTGCGAGCGGGCGTGCTTCGCCTTGCCCGCGAGTGCCGCGACCGGGATGTCGTGCTCGTGCGCGAGGTCGATGACGTCCTTCGGCGGCGAGCCGAGCGCGTTCGCGATCAGGCTGGGCCGGTGCTTCATCGCGACCTCGACGTGCGAGCGCGCGACGGAGTGCAGCCAGCCGAGCACTCCGGCGGCCTCGGGCGCGTTCTCGTCCGCGGGCAGCGGTGGCACACCGAGCTTGCGCAGGGTGTCGTCGACGAACTTGCGGTGCTCGTCCGGGATGAACTTGCCCAGGTCGGTCTGGGTGCCCTCGGTCGGCACCTTCGCGGGCATGACGATGTCGACGCCGTACGGCTTGCCGTCGGTGTTCTCGTCCATCCAGGTGAGCGTCGCATCGAGCTCGTCGGGGTCGTTGAACCGCACGCAGCCGAGCACGCCGAGCCCCCCGGCGCGGCTGATCGCGGCAGCGACGTGCTCCGACGGCGTGAACCCGAAGATCGGGTAGGCGATGCCGAGGCGGTCACTCAGGCTGGCGCGCACAGGACATCCTCCGGGTGCTCGGTCGCGTACTGGTTCGCCCAGCGGTAGTCGGCCTTGCCCGTTGCGAGCCGCTGCACCTTGTCGACGAGCCAGATGCTCTTGGGCACCTTGTAACCGGCGATCTCTTGACGGACGTGCGCGCTGAGCTCGTCGAACGTCGGCTCGGTGCCGGGCCGTGGTTCGACCACCGC
>DATGFB010000108.1:0-2349 GCA_035309605.1 Jatrophihabitantaceae bacterium | reverse complement strand
ACTAGAACGTGTTCCACCGAGCGAGGGAGCGGTCATGACCGCCGAGCACACCGACGTGCCCCCGGATCAGCGCAAGGAGATGACGACGACGGCCACCGACCTCGTCGACCTGCGTGAGCGGCTCACCGAGTGGCTGGCCGCAAAGGTCGGTCGTCCGGTCGAGGTCGGCGAGGTCAACCGTCCTGCCGAGGGCGGACTGTCGAGCATCTCGCTGCTGTTCGACGCGACGTGGGGCGGCGCGACGCATGCGCTCGTCGCGCGGATGCCTCCTGACTCAGGCGCGTTCCCGGTCTTCCCGAACTACGACCTGCGCATGCAGTACGACGTGATCAGCGCGGTCGCCGCGCACAGCGACGTGCCCGTTCCGGAACTGCTCTGGATCGAGGAGTCGGCCGACGCGCTGGGCGCACCGTTCATCGTGATGCGGCGCGTGACCGGCGTCGTGCCGACAGACAATCCGCCGTACGTGTTCTTCGGCTGGTTCTTCGACGCCACACCCGCGCAACGCAAAACGCTGCAGGATCGTGCGCTCGATGTCCTGGCCCGGCTGCACGCTATCCCGAACGCGGAAAAGACGTTTCCGATGCTGCGCCGCGGTGACGAGGCGTTGCGCGCGCACCTCGATGCACAGCGTGCGTACTACGAGTGGACGCGCCGACAGGACGAGTTGCGTATCCCGGTCATCGAAGACGCCTTCGCCTGGCTCGAAGCGAACTGGCCGGCCGATCCCGGCGAGCCGGTGCTGTCATGGGGCGACTCGCGCATCGGCAACATGATCTTCGCCGACTTCACGCCCGTCGCCGTACTCGATTGGGAGATGGCCGGACTCGGCCCGCGCGAGATCGACCTCGCGTGGTACCTCTTCATCCACCGCTTCTTCCAGGACCTCGCCGAGCTGTTCGAGCAGCCGGGCCTGCCCGACGTCGCACTGCGCGATGACATCGTGTCGACCTACGAGAAGTGCAGCGGGCACACCGTTCGTGATCTCGATTGGTATCTGATGTACGCGGCGCTGCGGTACGCGATCGTGATGAGTCAGGTGAAGCGGCGCATGATCCACTTCGGCGAGGACACCGTGCCCGCCACGCCGGACGAGTACGTCATGTTCGCACCGACGATGCGCGCGATGCTCGACGGCACGTATGACTGGACGACGAAGTGAAGCCCGTCCCGCTCGACGAGTACCCGATCCACCAGGCGCCGCTGTCGATGGCGCGCGTCGCGACGAGCGACCGCAACTTCTACGACCGCTGCTACTTCAACGCGCACGACCGCTCCGGCGACGTCTTCTTGATTACCGGGCTCGGTGTGTACCCGAACCTCGGCGTCGTCGATGCGTACGCAGTCGTGCGACGGGGAGACACGCAGCACGCGGTTCGTTTCTCGGACGCACTAGGCGAGCGCAGCCTGGACTCGACGGTCGGCGGATATCGCGTCGAAGTCGTCGAGCCGTTGCAGCGCATGCGCGTGGTGTGCGAGTCGGACGAGCTGTCGTTCGATCTCACGTGGGACGGATCGTTCCCCGCCATGCTCGAGCAGCCACACACTCTGCTGACCGGTAACCGCGTGACGCTCGATGCGTCGCGGTTCGCCCAACTCGGCTCGTGGGCCGGCACGCTGTCCGTCGGCGGCGACGACATCACCGTCGACCCGTCGGTGTGGGTCGGCTCGCGCGACCGGTCGTGGGGGATCCGTCCGTCCGGCGAGTCGGCGCCGCCCGGACGCGCCGCCGAAGAACCGATCGAAGGGTTCTGGTGGTTGTACGTGCCGCTGCGCTTCGACGACTTCGCGCTGATCGTCATCGTGCAGGAATCGCCGGACGGGTACCGCACGCTCAATGACGCGACGCGCGTGTTCGCGGACGGGCGCGTCGAGCAACTCGGCTGGCCGCGCGTCGAGCTCGACTACCGGTCCGGGACGCGCGTCCCCGAGCGCGCGCGGCTGCACCTGACGACGCCGGAGGGCAAGCCGCTGCTCGTCGAGGTCGAGTCGCTGCTCGGCGTCGCGCTGCACATCGGCGCCGGCTACGGCCCCGATCCGGACTGGACGCATGGGCAGTGGATGGGCCGCGCGTGGTCGCGCGCGGATCGATACGACCTGACGGATCCGGCCGTCGCCGGGCGGGTGCCGTGGGGCGTCATCGACCACGTCGGCCGCGCGACATGCGACGGTCAGATCGGCTGGGGGCTGTTCGAGCACGCCAGCCTGGGCCGGCACGACCCGACCGGCTTCACGGACTGGACGTCCGTCGCGCCCTGACCCCGATGTCGACCCCGACGTTGACTGGTCAGTTAGGACCTCGACTGGTCACTTATAGGTGACCAGTCGACGCGCAAGTGACCAGTCAAC
>DATGFB010000107.1:0-3175 GCA_035309605.1 Jatrophihabitantaceae bacterium | reverse complement strand
CGCGCTCTTGATCATTCCGGTCGCCACCGAGAGCTGTTCGCCGACGGTGACGTAGTCGCGCAGCTTCGGGTGCTCGTCCAGCGCCTGCACAACCTGGTGGTTCGTGACGATCGCGCCGCCGCCGGACCACGACTGGTCCGGCCGGTTCTCGTACATCCACACCGTGCGCACCATCGCGGCGAGTGTCGCCGACGAGCGTTCGCCCTCGATCGCGAGGACATCGGCCGCACTGCGCCGCTTGCCGGTGTCGAGCACGTCGAAGGTGCCCTCGTCGACCTCGGTGAACACCGTCATCTCGACGGGCACGTCGGCTTCGATCACCGCGGCGAGGCGATGCTGGCCGTCGACCAGCGCCCCGTTCCCGTCGAACGCGATGCCCTGGTGGGTGACCATCCAGTCACCGCGGCGCATCGCTTCGGCGAACGCCTTCACGACGGGACGCGAGAGCGGCCGGTTGGTCGTGTTCGCTTCGAGCATCTCGGCGGCCTTTGCCGGCGAGATGGTCTGAACCCTGCTGCGCATCGGTCAGCCGGCTCCTAGTCGCCCTTGTCGCCGGAGTACAACGCGGCGATCTGCTCGGCCTGCTCGCTCTGCACGACGTTGCGCTTGAGCTTGAGCGATGGCGTCAGCTGCCCGCCTGCCTCGGTCCAGTCCTCGGCGAGAATAGCGAACTTGCGGATCGATTCGGCCTTCGAGACCGCCTTGTTCGCGTCGTCGATCGCGAGCTGGATCTCGGCGCGCAGGTCAGGGTCATCGACCATGCTTGCCTGCGTCGTGTCCGCGGGTTTGCCCTCCTTCTCGAGCCAGGTGGGCCACGCTTCCGGGTCGATGGTGACGAGCGCGGCGATGAACGGCTTCTGGTCGCCGACGACGAGGCATTGGCTGATCAGCCAGTGCGCGCGCACCCGGTCCTCGAGCACGGCCGGGGCGACGTTCTTGCCGCCCGCCGTGACGATGAGTTCCTTCTTGCGTCCGGTGATGCGGACGAAGCCGTCGTCGTCGATCTCGCCGATGTCGCCGGTGTGGAACCAACCGTCGGCGTCGATCGTCTCGCTGGTCGCGGACTCGTTCTGCCAGTAGCCCATGAACACCATCGGCGACTTGAACAACAGCTCGCCGTCGTCGGCGATGCGCACAGTGACACCGCCGACCGGACGGCCGACGGTGCCGATGCGCAGCGCCTCGGGGCGGTTGACCGTGACGCCCGCGGTCGTCTCGGTGAGGCCGTAGCCCTCGTAGATCGTCACGCCGATGCCGCGGAAGAAGTGCCCGAGCCGCGCACCGAGCGGTGCGCCACCCGACACCGCGGCGACGCAGTTGCCGCCGAGCGCATCGCGCAACTTGACGTACACCAGCCGGTCGAACAACGCGTGCTGCAGCCGCAGCCCGAACGGCGCGCTGCGGTCGTCGGACGTCGCCTCGGAATACGCAATGGCGACCGACTCGGCGCGGTCGAAGATCTTGCCCTTGCCGCTCGCGTGCGCGCGCTGCTTGGCGGTGTTGTAGACCTTCTCGAACACGCGTGGCACCGCGAGGACGAACGTCGGCCGGAACCCGGCGAGGTCGGCCATCAGGTTCTTGACGTCCGCGGTGTGCCCCAGCGTGCAGCCGCCCGCGAGCGCGCCGATCTCGATGGCCCGGCCGAAGACGTGTGCGATGGGCAGGAAGAGCAATGTGGACGTGTCCTGGTTGAAGAACTCGTCGAGACCTTCGAGCAGCTCGACGCATTCGTTCACGAAGCAGCGGTGGCTGAGCTGACAGCCCTTCGGGCGGCCGGTGGTGCCGGACGTGTAGATGATCGACGCGAGGTCGTCGAGCTGCACCGCCTCGCGGCGCTTGGTTACCTCGTCGTCGGCCACGTCCGCGCCGCTCGCGACGAGCATGCGCAGGTCGTCGCCGTCGAAGCGCCACACCGACGTGAGCGCCGGTGCCGAGCCGCGGACCGACTCGACCGTCGCCTCGTGCTCGGCGGTCTCGACGAACGCGGCGCGTGCCCCGGAGTCGGTCAGGATCCATTCGACCTGCTCGGCACTGGACGTCTCGTAGATCGGTACGACGACCGCACCCACCGTGAACAAAGCGATGTCCACGAGCGTCCACTCGTAACGGGTCTTGCTCATCACCGCGACGCGGTCGCCGTGCTCGATGCCGGCAGTGATGAGGCCCTTGGCGGCTGCGGTGACCTCGTCGGCGAACTGGGCCGAGGTTACGTCCGTCCACGCATCGCCGGCACGGCGGCGCAGTGCGACGTGTGCGGGACTCTCGGCGGCGTTCTGGTAGACGAAGTCGGCGATGTTGCTCTGGGTCAGGGTCGTGATGTTGCTCGCTACGTGCAGCTCGCGCACTCGGCCGCCGTCCTTCCCGAAGACGGATGAATTGCTGTGAATTGCTGAAACGGTAACTCGTTCCTACCTGGCAGCGCGACCGAGGTCGAGTTCTGGCAGCCTTGCTGGCGTGCCCGCGGTGGATGTTGTCGACTCCACGTGGATCTGCGCTCGGCCCTCCGCCGTGGCGGCAGCGGTCGCCGAGCCGTCGAACTGGCGGCGCTGGTGGCCCGATCTCGCCCTGGAGGTCGAGGAGTGGCGTGGTGAGAAGGGCGTGCGCTGGAGCGTGCAGGCCCCTAAACACCGCGCCGTCGGCACCATGGAGGTCTGGCTCGAGCGGGCGCGTGACGGTGTCGTCGCGCACTACTTTCTCCGCTTGGACGCGGCCGGCGGCCGGCAGATGAGCAGGCGCCGCCGCGTGAGATGCGCCGACTCGGCCCGCCGACGGGTGAAGCAGGTGTTCTGGGCGCTCGCGGACGATCTCGACCCGGGACGGCTCGCTCGCCTTGCGCCGCCGGATGCCTGAGCGGTCGGTAGCCTCTGCGGAATGGCCGACCAGTCGACGCAGTCGATCGTCATCGACGCCGCGCCGGCCGCGATCATGGCCGTCATCGCCGACTTCGCGCACTATCCGGACTGGGCCACGTCGGTCAAGCGCACCGAAGTGACCGAGCCCGGCCCGAACGGCCGCGCGAAACGAGTCGCGTTCTGGCTGGACGCGGGCATCGTGCGCGACCAGTACGAGCTGTCCTACACCTGGAACGACGACGAGCGCGTCGACTGGACGCTCGTCAGCGGTCAGATGATGCGTGGACAGGACGGCTCGTACGTGTTGCGCTTGGTCGGGCAGG